>DASZZO010000294.1:0-3947 GCA_035544915.1 Gemmatimonadaceae bacterium
CTCTTTCTGGCCTCAGTGCGGCTTGCGACGGGAAGCCTGTACGCGGCGTTCGTGGCGCATCTCGCCTGGAACTTCGTGCAGGGGGCGGTCCTGCACGCACCGGTGAGCGGACTCGCGCTTCCCGCTCCGGGCTATCGTGCCGTTGATGCCGGTCCCGCGTGGCTCACCGGCGGGGCGTGGGGCCCGGAGGGTGGCCTCGCCGCCGCCGCGGGGATGCTTGGCGCTACCTTTCTTCTGCTGTGGCGCCGTCGTAACGCCCCGGCGGGCACGCAAAATGGAAGGCCTTCAGGTTTCAGAGATGAACCGTGGAGAAGCGACGCATGAGTGAGGTCATCGCTGTGATCGGCGCCGGGCAAATGGGCAACGGCATCGCGCACGTCGCAGCGCAAGCGGGATGCAACGTTACAATGATCGACGTGTCCGGGGCGGCGCTCGACCAGGCGCGAGTGACGATTGAAAAGAACCTCGACCGCCAGGTCAAGAAGGGCACGCTCGACGTTGCCGCGCGCGATGCTACGCTCGCACGCCTCTCGACGAGCACCGACATGGGTGCGGTGCGCACTGCATCCATCGCGATCGAGGCAGCGACCGAAAACGCCGACCTCAAGTTCAGGATCTTCGCCGAACTGGACCACCTCGCGGCGCCGAAGGCGATTCTCGCCACGAATACCAGCTCGATATCCATTACCGCGATCGCCGGACACACCAAACGGCCGGCGCAGGTGATCGGTATGCATTTCATGAACCCCGTGCCGGTGATGCAGCTCGTCGAAATCATCCGCGGGCTCGCCACCAGCCCGGAAACCGCTACGGCCACCATTGCCCTCGCGAAGACGCTTGGGAAGACGCCGGTGGAGGCGAACGACTATCCGGGATTCATCGCGAACCGGGTGCTCATGCCGATGATCAATGAGGCCGTCTATTGTGTCATGGAGGGCGTCGGGACTCCAGAAGCGGTGGACACGGTCATGAAGCTCGGCATGAACCATCCCATCGGTCCCCTGGCGCTGGCGGATCTGATCGGACTCGACACCTGCGTCGCGATTCTCGAGGTGCTGCACGACGGACTTGGCGATCCGAAGTATCGCGCCTGTCCGCTGCTGCGGAAGTATGTCGCTGCCGGGTGGCTCGGCAGGAAGAGCGGGAAAGGCTTTTTTGAATACGCGTAACCGGTTGGGCGCCCCTCCTCGCAGTTCATGACGCTCAGCTCTCTCACTCCACTCACACCCGACCAGGCCGAGATTCAACGGCTCGCGCGGGAGTTTGCGCAGAAGGAGATCGCTCCGCACGCTGCGGCATGGGACCGCGCTTCATTCTTCGAGCCGTCACTCGTGACCAGGCTGGGCCAACTCGGATTCCTCGGGATGCTCCTGCCCGAACGATACGACGGGCTCGGACTCGACACGCTCACATACCTCCTCGCCCTCGAGGAAATCGCGGCCGCCGATGCATCGGCGGCCGTTTTGATGTCGGTGCACAACTCGCTGCCCACGCAGATGATCCTGCGGTCCGGCACCGACCAGCAGAAGGAGCGCTTCCTCGGACCGATGGCACGCGGCGAACTCCTCGGCGCGTTCGCTCTCTCCGAGGCCGAAGCCGGCTCTGATGCCGCGGCGCTGCGCACGCAGGCGATACATGGCGCGTCGGAAGGCGATCACTGGGTGCTCGATGGCGCAAAGTCGTGGGTCTCCGCGGGTGGAAACGCCGGCGTGATCCTCGTGATGGCACGCACGGACCATCCGGAGCGCCGGCGCGGCGCCCGCGGCATCTCGGCATTCATCATCACGCCGGACTTGCCCGGCTTCAAGGTGGGCAAGAAGGAAGACAAGATGGGGCTTCGCGCCTCACCCACCGTGCAACTGGTGTTCGACCAGATGCGCGTCCCCGCCGACCGGCTGCTCGGCAAGGAAGGGGATGGTTTTCTCTACGCCCTGCAATCGCTCGAGCATGGCCGGCTCGGCATCGCGGCGCAGGCCATAGGCATCGCCCGGCATGCACTTGAGTTAAGCGTGACGTACGCAGGCGAGCGAAAGCAGTTCGGACACGCGATACGCGAATTCGAGGCGATCCAGTTCAAGCTCGCCGAAATGGCCGTGCGCGTCCACGCCTCGCGCGCGCTCCTCCACACCACCGCCGCAGCAAAGGATCGCGGCGAGAAAGTCGGGGCGCACGCATCCATGTGCAAGCTCATGGCGAGCACGACCGCCATGCACGTGACGAGCGAGGCCCTCCAGATCTTCGGCGGATATGGTTTCATGAAGGACTACCCCGTGGAGCGCCTGTTCCGCGATGCCAAGGTCACCGAAATCTACGAGGGCACGTCAGAGATTCAGCGCGTCATCATCAGCCGGGCCCTCACGCATCACTAATCGCTTCAGACCTCATGAATCTCTTCGACACGATCGCAACGCTGGGCCACGAGCAGGTCGTGCTCTGCCACGACAAGTCCACCGGATACCGCGGGATCATCGCCATTCACGACACCACACTCGGGCCAGCGCTTGGTGGGACGCGATTCTGGAACTACGCGACCGAGGACGAAGCCATTACCGATGCGCTCCGCCTGGCGCGAGGCATGACCTACAAGAACGCGGTTGCCGGACTGAACCTGGGCGGCGGCAAGTCTGTGATCATCGGAGACAACCGTACGGCCAACCGCGAGATGATCTTCCGCGCGCACGGCCGATTCGTGGAATCGCTCGGCGGGCGGTATGTGACGGCAGAAGATGTCGGCACGGGCACGGCGGACATGGATTACGTGCACATGGAAACGGAATTCGTCGCCGGGCTCGCCAACCGCTCGGGCGATCCGTCGCCCGTCACCGCGCACGGCGTCTTCCGCGCCATCGAAGCGAGCGCCAAGTGGCGCTGGGACTCTCCTTCGCTTGCGGGCAGGACGGTGGTGGTGCAGGGGCTCGGGAACGTGGGCAACTACCTGTGCAAGGAATTGCATGCGGCGGGAGCCAGGCTGATCGTGACCGACATACGTCAGGAGAAAGTGGAGTTCGCCGTGAGGGAGTACGGTGCCGAGGCGACCACGGACACCGGGGTGTACGCCCGAAAAGCCGACATCTTCGCTCCGTGCGCGCTCGGGGCGATCTTGAATGACGAGACGATCCCACGGCTGCAAGTGGAGATCGTCTGCGGTGGCGCCAACAATCAGCTCCTCGAACCGAAACGGCACGGCGAGGAGCTGGAGAAGCGGAACATTCTCTACGCGCCGGACTTCGTTGCGAACGCGGGCGGTGTGATCAATGTGTACAGCGAGCTCGCCGGGTGGACGCGCGAGCGCGCACTGCGCAAGGCGGACGAGATTTTCGATACCATGCTCGGCATCTACCACATCGCCCGCTCGCAGGCAATTCCGACGTATGAGGCGGCGGATGCGCTCGCCGAGCGGCGGCTCGCCGCCGTACGCGGCCTTACCAGGACCAGGCCCCAGTGGCCGCGGAAGGGGTGACATGCGGAGCGAACGGATTCCCATCGCGTCTGACCACGCCGGATTCGAAATGAAGCAGGTGATCGCGAAGACCCTTCGCGATCTGGGGTTCGATGTGCAGGACCTCGGCACCGACTCCGGCGCGTCGACGGATTACGCCGACTATGCGCACCCCCTCGCCGCCGAAGTCTCGAAGGGCGAAGCCCGGCGCGGAGTGCTCCTCTGCGGAACCGGCCTCGGCATGGCGTACGCAGCCAATCGGCACCCGCGCGTACGGGCGGCCGTGGCCTGGAGTGCGGAAATCGCGGAGCTCGCACGCAAGCACAATGACGCGAACGTCCTCGTGCTTCCTGCCCGGTTCGTGTCGCAGGACGACGGCGTCGCGATTCTCAAGGCGTGGCTCAGCACTCCATTCGAAGGCGGGCGCCACGAGCGCCGGGTGGAGAAGATCGAAGTGCCGGAGACCGCATGAGTGACTGGGCTGGCTGGAATCGCTGCCCGCCCGGGA
>DASZZO010000295.1:0-4241 GCA_035544915.1 Gemmatimonadaceae bacterium
CGTTCGGCGCGGCCGACGTTCCACGCGATGCCTTCACGCGCGTGCGCGTCACTTCGTCGAGCTACGATCCCTCCATCGGCTGGTTCAGCGGTGCCCGCACGCAGGTCGACCTGGTGCCCGGCGGCCTGTTCACGCAGCGCACCGGCCACGCAACCGTCGACTTCCCCGCCGCGCAATGGACCGATCCCGTGTCGGCGCGGCTCGGCCAGCGGTTCACCAATTACAACGGCAGCGTCGGTGGCATGGGGCAGCTCGTCGACGACGAGTGGGCGTACAACTACGGGCTCCAGGGCGGACGCAAGTCGAGCGAGTTCGCATCCCTCTTGACGGCGGGCGCCGACTTGCTGCGCCACGTCGGGGTCTCGAGTGACTCGGCCGCGCGGCTGATGCAATCGCTCTCGGGGGCACGTGTTCCCCTGAATGCGATCGGCGCATCACTCGGGCAGGTTGACGATAACGTCTCCTTTATCGGGCGTGTTGACCACGCGCCCTTCGATTGGAAGACGCTCCAGGCCGCGACGACCACCTGGGGCGTGACGGGCTACGCCAAGTGGTCGCGCACGCAGGGTCTGGGGCTCGGCCCCACGGTAACGCCCGCTCATGCCGGACAGTCGTCACAGACCCTCGCGTCGCTGCAGGGCGAATTGTCGAGCTACGTCCGGCGGGACATCCTGGCGGATCTTCGCAGCAGTGTTTCGTATGCGAACAGTTCGAGTGAACCCTACTTGCGGCTCCCGGACGGCAAAGTACTCGTCGCGTCCGTATTTCCTGATGGAACCGGCGGAGTCTCCACGCTGCAGTTCGGCGGCAACTCGGCGCTCGGCGGATCGTCGCGTACCGTCACGTGGGAGTCCATCGCGGAGGTCCAGCTGTATCCGCCGCAGTTGGTGAGACACAAGGTGCGGTTCACTGCCGACGCGCGCTTTGACGCGACAACGCAGGACGTCCCGGCCAGCGGACTCGGCTCGTTCGCGTTCAACTCTCTCGCCGATCTCGCCGCCAACCGGCCGGCGTCGTTCACGCGTACGCTGAACTCGCCAGCGCGCAGCGGGGCGGAATGGAATGCATTCGCCGCACTGGGCGACGTCTGGCGATTGACGCCGAATCTGCAACTCAAGTATGGGGTGCGCGCCGAAGGAAACGTGTTTGCCGCCGTGCCGGTCCAGAATCCTGCCGTTGAGAGCAGATTCGGCCTCCGAACAGACCGCGCGCCCAATACGGTCGGGGTGAGCCCCAGATTCGGACTGCTCTACAGTGTACCGGGCGCCAAGGGACACCCCATCGGGACACTGACTGCGGGGGCGGGGGAGTTCAGGAATCTCATCGACCCCAACCTTCTCGCGGCCGCCGCGGTCAGCACCGGTCTCGCGACGGGTCTGGCGCAACTCTCCTGTTTCGGCTCCGCCGCGCCCGCACCAGACTGGGCGCGATATGCCACGGATCCCTCGACCATTCCTTCGTTCTGCGCGAATGGAGCTCCGCCGTCGCTCACGGACGCGGCACCGACCGTCCGGCTCTTCAGCCCGGCATTCACTGCGGCGCGCAGCTGGCGCGCGAGTCTCGGCTGGTCTTCCACAGTGTTCCGGTCTCCCTACGGTCTCGAGCTTAGCGTCTCACGCAACCTGAACCAGCGGGGCAACCGCGAGCTGAACTTCAGCGGGCTGCCGATATTTCTCACGTCCGACGAAGGGCGCCCCGTCTTCGCGGCCCCTTCCAGCATCGTAAACTCCACCGGCATCGTGTCTCCGGTGGATTCACGACAGGTAGCGGCGTTCGGCCGCGTAACGGAGGGCGTGAGCGATCTTCGCAGCGAGACCCGGCAGGTCACATTCACTCTGCGGCCGTATCTCGGGCAAACGCTAGGCCCCTACCTGGGCGATTTGATAGTCGGATACACGCTGGCGGGCATCCGCGACGAGTTACGCGGCTTCGACCAGTCCACCTTCGCCGATCCCGCATCGCGGGATTGGGCGCGCGGCGTGCTCGATGTGCGGCACCAGTTTGTTGTGCAAGGAGTGGTTCGTCCGCATCCCGGATGGCTCCTCTTCTTTTCCGGACACGTGCAGTCGGGCCTGCCATACACGCCCATGATCCGCACGGACGTGAACGGTGATGGGCTCGCCAACGATCGCGCGTTCATCTTCGACCCGGCGCGCACCCCCGACCCCGCTCTCGCGGCCGGAATGCGTGACCTGCTCACCCGGACGTCGCCACAAGCGCGCGACTGCCTCATTCGCCAGTTTGGGAAAGCCGCCAGACGCAGCAGCTGCGAGGGTCCGTGGAGCGCATCGTTCAATGCCAGCCTCCGGCTCGACGGGGGGCAGCTGTTCCATCAGGACCGCACGGCTGTCACGATCAACTTCGCGAATCCACTCGGCGGCCTCGACCAGCTGCTCCACGGCAGCTCCAATCTGCGCGGATGGGGCACGCAACCGGCGCCCGATCCCGTGCTTCTCGACGTTCGCGGATTCAATGCGGGCGCGAACAGGTTCATCTACGCCGCAAACCCCCGCTTTGGATCGACCGCGTCGGGCAGCAACACGATCCGCGCGCCGTTTCGGGTGACCATTGATGCAAGCCTCGACATCGCGCCCCCACAAGCAGAGCAGCAGATTGATCGCTGGCTGCGTCCCGGCCGCGCCGGCCGTGGCGGTACGAGGGTCGATGCATCCGATCTCGCGCGGCGGTTCCAGCGGACTGTTCCAGATCCATATGCGGAGGTCATGCAGGAGGCGGACTCCCTTCTTCTTTCTCCACGGCAGGTCGCCGCACTTCAGGCCGCTGACACGCGGTACCGCGCCCGCCTCGATTCCATCTGGGTGAGCGTATCACAGTATCTCGTGTCCCTTCCCGACGACTACAAGGGGGCGGCCGCCTTCCGCCGCACGGACAGTTCGACCGACGACGCATGGGAGATCACGCGGCTCGCCGTGCAGCGTGACTTCCGCGAGATCCTGACGCCCGACCAGCAGATCATCCTTCCAGGGCTCGCACGCCAGCTCTTCAACGCACGCGACAAAGTACATATCCGGATCTTTCCGCGAGGGGGATGAAGGCAGACGAGAGTTGACGGTCGAGGGTCGAGGGTCGAGGGTGCAACGCGCAACTCTCGACTGTCACTTTCACGTCATCCCGCTCGACTATCTTGGCACATGCGCCACCCCGGGAGCCGGATACGATGCTCGTAGGTGAGATCCTCCACGTCGCATTCGATTCGCTGCGCGCGAACAAGATGCGATCGCTCCTCACGATGCTCGGCATCGTCATCGGCGTGGCTGCGGTCATCGCCATGTCGGCGCTGGGCAACGGGGCCGCAAAGGCCGTGCAGGACCGCGTGGCGGGACTCGGCACCACGCTGCTCCAGGTCGATGCCGCACGCGTCCAGAACGGCGGAGTTGCCATCGCCAATCCTGTCCGGATGACCGCGAACGACGTGAAGATGATCCGGGAACGCGCCACAACCCTTTCGGAGATCGAACCGCAGCAGGACCGCGATGTCCAGGTCACCTTCCGCAATCAGAACACCCGCCTTCAGGTGACAGGCGCCACGCCCAACTTCCTCGCCGTTCGCAAGTATCAGATGGACGCGGGACGGATGTTCACTGACGCGGAGGACAAGGCCCGCAGGCGGGTGGCCGTCCTCGGCGCGGATGTGATCAAGAATCTCAACATGCCATCGACCGACGCCGTCATTGGTGAGCACATCCGTATCACCGGAATTCAGTTCGAGGTGATCGGAGTGCTCAAGGCCAAGGGATCCAACGGCCAGTTCGGGGAGCCGGACTCGCAGATCATCATTCCCTTCGAGACCGGCCGTTTCCGGATATTCGGAAGCCCGTACCTCAACGACTTGTTCGTGCTGGCCTCCAGCGAAGACAGGATTCCCGCTGCCATGGACGAGCTCGAGCGAATCCTCCGGCGGGCGCACCGGATCAAGGGCGACAAGCCCGACGACTTCAGGATCCGGTCGTCGGAACTGTACCTGACCATTCTCAGCGAGACCACGCAGACTTTCACGTTGCTCCTCGCGGGCATCGCGTCCGTCTCGCTGCTGGTCGGCGGTATCGGCATCATGAACATCATGCTGGTCTCGGTCACGGAACGCACGCGCGAAGTTGGCATTCGCAAGGCGCTCGGCGCGACGCGGTTCAACATCCTGCTGCAGTTCCTCGCTGAAGCGGTTGCGTTGTGCATCACGGGCGGTCTGATCGGCGCGGCGGTCGGCATGGGAGCGGCCGTAG
>DASZZO010000296.1:0-22947 GCA_035544915.1 Gemmatimonadaceae bacterium
AGACGGGAGACGGTTCGCGACATGACCGGCCGGATTGGGGGGGAAAGGACTCGGCCCTGAAGTTAAACGAGGCGATCGCCGGGGGCATCATAGCGATGCAGGTGACATGGCTGTGCCAATCGAACCGGAGCAACGCCAATGACGAAACGCGCATCTTTGCCAGTTCTGCTCGGACTCGTGATCCTGCCGGCTGCTGTTGTGTTGAGAGGTGGGTGGGCGGTGACCACCGTCGATACCTTCCCCGAGTACGTTGTGGCGGGCGAACCGTTCAGGTTGTCGTACACCGTGCGCCAGCATGGAATGACGCTGTTGAGCGGGCTGGCTGGAACCGTGCGCGCCACCGCGGGCGCCGAGGGGGCGGAGGGGTCACTCGCCCCCGTGGCGAGCACCGCGTCTCCGGGAAAGCCCGGCCGGTATACCGCTGTGATCGTCCTCCCCAAGCCGGGCGAATGGTCGCTTACCATTCACAGTGGCTTTGGCGGGTCCGAGTCCGCACTTCCGCCCGTCCGGGTGATCAATCGAGGTGAGGCCCCGCCGACGTTGCGCAGTCCCTTCGAACTGGGCCGCCGATTGTTTGCGGCGAAAGGCTGCATGCAATGCCACGTGCACGGCGAGGTGGCGGGATCGGGGCCGATCCAGGTGGGCCCAGACCTGACGAACCTGCGCTTCGCGACCGACTACCTCGCGTCGTTCCTTGCAGATCCCTCCATCAAGCCCCGCACGATGCAGGCGACGATGCCGAATCTCGGTCTCACGAAGCCCGAGATCGAGTCGTTGGTGTCCTTCGTCAACGCACAACGACGCGTCGCAACGAGGTGATGGCGCCGGTATGCTCGCCCGCGGCGAGTATTCGCCGTCACTGCGGCCCCGCCGGCAGATGTTCGCGCAGATATCGCGTGAGCAGGTTGAACAGGTGCATGCGCGTCCCCTGTCCTTCGTAGATCCCGTGCGAACGGTTCGGGTACTCCATCATCTGGAAGGGCTTGTTCGCCGCCACGAGCGCATTGATGAGCTGCTCAGTTCCCTGGTAATGCACGTTGTCATCGCCCGAGCCATGCACCACCAGCAGGTCACCGCGCAGGCCGTTTGCGAAGTTAATCGCCGAGGCGTCGCGATACGCCGCGGAGTCCGTCCGCGGCAATCCGACATACCGTTCCTGGTAGATGGTGTCGTAGTTGTGCACGTCGGCGACGGGTGCAACCGCCATGCCCATCTTGTACACCTCAGGGGCGCGGAACATGAGCAACAGCGTGGATGAACCGCCGCCACTCCAGCCCCACACGCCAACTCGTGTGGAGTCCACGTAGGGCCGGCGCGCGATGGCTCGGGCCGCCGCCGACTGGTCGCGTACCCGTAGCGAACCAATCTGGTTGATGACCGCCTTTCGCCAATCGCGGCCTCTCGGGCCCGGTGTGCCGCGGTTGTCCACGCTCGCTACGATGTAGCCCTGCTGCGTGAGCATGAGGTGCCAGAGCCAGTTGGCGCCGCCGTAACTGTCGGTCACGGTCTGTGCAGCGGGTTCTCCATAAACGAAGAAGAGAATCGGATACCTCCTCGACGGGTCAAAATCGGCCGGCTTCATCATCCAGGCATCGAGTTTCACGCCATCTCCGACGTCCACCTGGAAGAACTCGAAGGCGCCGCGCTTGAGCCCGGCCAGCGATTTCGCGAGCGGATCGTTCGACACCAGCTTGCGCGCTACCGCGTGCGATGGCAGTCGCACCAGCTCGGTAACGGGCGCCGTGCCCCACGACGAATAGGTGTGGATCGCCCAACTCCCGCGCGCGGAAATGTCGTACTCGTGGGTCCCCTGCGCTCCGGGCGCCGTCAGGCGCGCGGGCTCACCCGTGCCGTCAAGCCGCGTGCGCCAGAGAAAAAGCTGTGTGGCGTTGTCAGGGGATGCGTAGAAGTAGAGCCAGCCGCCGCGCGCGTCGACCCGCGCGACTTTCATGACGTCGTAGGCGCCCTTGGTCAAGAGACGCATGGTTCCGTCGCGCGCCACCTGATAGGCGTGACGCCAGCCGTCACGCTCGCTCAGCCAGATGAATGACTTGCCACCGTCGAGCCAATGAAGCGCAGGGCCCGGGCCGTAGTCGACATAGTCGTCGTAGATATCGATCCAGGCGCTGTCGCGGTCGACCAGCACCGGCCGCGACCGCCCCGTTCTCGCATCCGCGAAATACAGGGTATTCACCGTCTGACGCCGGTTGAGCTGCTGCACCGCGACTTCGTCGGAACTGGCGGCCCAATCCATCCGCGCCAGATAGTTGTTGCGCGCATCTCCGGGAATCGAGAGCCAGGTGGTAGCCCCGCCATCGGCGCTCACGACGCCGATGCGGGCGGCGGAGTTCGTAGTACCGGCCTTCGGGTACTGTACCGGCTTGACGAACGAGTACAACGAATCCGTGTTGTTGATCAGCAGAAAATCGCGCACCCCAGAGGCGTCGAGCTGCCAGTACGCGATGCGCGTGCCGTCAGGGCTCCAGCGAAATCCGTCGCGCAGGAAGAGCTCTTCCTCATACACCCAGTCGAATGTGCCGTTGATCGTCGTGACCGAGCCGTCGTTCGTAAGCGCAATGACGCGGCCGTCCGCAACGGACTCGACATAAATGTTGTGCTCGCGCACGTAGCCAACACGCTGGCCGTCCGGCGCGAATTTCGCGAATTGCAGCGTGGAGGGTTTGGCGGCGTTGCCCCCGAGCTGCGTGAGCCTGCGCGTGCGCAAGTCGAGTACCCAGAAATCGCCCCGTGTATTGGCACGCCACACGCGCTCGGAGTTGGTGAAGATGAGCAGTTTCGCGTGTTCGGCGGACCAGTCATACTCCTCAACGTCGAGCGGTTCCTGGCGCCCCGCGGGTGTCAGCATCGCCGCACTCACGAGCACGGAACGGCGCCCCGTCGCCGCGTCGATGCGCACCAGATCGGCGCCCTTGCCGCCCGCAATGGGCTCGATCGCAGTGTACGTGCTGTCATCCAGCCAGTGCACCGGACCGAACGCGGCGGCGGCGAAGTCACGCGATGCATGGATGCGCTCAACCGAAATGAGCGACGGATCCGGGTGTGGCTGTGCAGGGAGTGCCGCCGCGGCGACGGCGATCAGAGCGAAGACGGTTGAGCGCATTGACCTTGTCCCTTGAATAGCGCCTGCGGCTGTCATCATCGCGACGTCACGGTGCGTACCGGGACCGGCGTCAGGCTCGCCGTTCTGGTGCCGTCGCCGAGCTGGCCACGGTCGTTATTACCCCAACAGTACACGGCGCCGCTCGTCGTTCGCGCGCAGCTGTGGACAACGCCGGTGCCAACGGCCACGAACGCCAAACCACCTGCCACCGGCACCGGCGTGGCGCTGGAAGTGCGCGTACCGTTTCCGAGCTGTCCCGCAATGTTGTCACCCCAGCACCAAACCGCACCGCGCGCCGTCAGTCCGCACGCATGCGTACCGCTCCCCGGTGCGCTCACCGACACGAATGAGAGCCCGCCGGCGACGGCAACCGGCGTCGAGCGCCAGGCGCCGGTGGTGCCGATGCCAAGCTGGCCACGATCATTGCGCCCCCAGCAATAGGCGGCGCCGGCGCTCGTCAGTCCGCAAGTGAAATAGAAGCCCGCGCTCACCGTTGCGAAGATCATCTTGCCTGTGACCGCGACCGGTGTCGAACTGGCGGCGCGCGTGCCGTTGCCGAGTTGTCCGTCGCTGTTGTCGCCCCAGCAATATGCGGCGCCTCCCGTGGTGAGGCCGCACGTATGTGCGACGCCGGCAGTCACCGCCGCGAACATCAGTCCTCCCGAAACGGCCACGGGCTTCGATCTGGCGGCATGCGTTCCGTCGCCAAGTTGCCCGTCTTCGTTGGAGCCCCAGCAATACGCGGCGCCGCTCCTCGTCACTCCGCAGGTGTGCGCACCGCTCGCGCTCATCATGGCAAAGGCCAGGCCGCCTGCCACGGCGACCGGCTTCGCGCTGTTCGCACTCGAGCCAGTGCCGAGGGTGCTCAGCCTGTTCTCGCCCCAGCAGTACGCCGCACCGCTCGTCGTCAGTCCGCACGTATGCGTGCTGCCAACGCTTACCGCAGCGAACGCCAGCCCTCCGGCAACCACTACCGGCGGTGACCTGTCCTTTGTGGCCCCATTCCCAAGCTGGCCACGATCGTTGTTCCCCCAACAATATGCCGCGCCGCTGGCTGCCAATCCACAGCCGTGCCAGCCGCCCGCGCTCACGGTTACCGAGGCCGCCGCCACACCCGAAATGATTGAAGTGCTCGATGCCGCCGTGCCCAACGCTTCCGCTGCCGACGGAACCGTTGCGGCCGCTGGAGTCGGCGGACTCGCCGGCGTTCCCGATTGAGGCGGAGCCGAGGGCACTGAATGCGCCGTGCGCGGCGGAAGTCCGACCGGGACAGCGGCACTGGCGCAGGCGGTGAGCGCGAGAACTGTGAACTGTCTCGCATGCGCTCGATATGACTCGATCGCCCGCGTTCGACCGGACATGTCGTTACTTCCTCGCAACCGCCTCGTTGATTTCCTTCACCGCACCCTCCGGATCGCGCACCTGCAGGATGAGCTGGTCGTAGCTCTCGTGATCGAGGTCCACGACGATCGTGTTCTCGGGCTTATGCGTGTCGTAGAACACGAGTCGTCCCTTCCTGTAGAATGTGCCCGCCGTAATCACGCCGGGCAGGTCGGAGCCGCCGAGCCTCACGCCGTGCCACCAGCCCTTGGCGGCGTTCTCGTCGTACTTGGCGCCCTTCACGTGCTCGATCGGGATTTCCAGCTTGCTCTTCAGCGCCCACAACTTGTCCCACCCTTCCACCTCAAAGATGATGCGGTCGCCCTGCACGCTGACGTCAACCATCGGTCGTCCTCACCCTCAGGGTTTCTTGTTGGGATATGCCGGGCGCTTCACGGCCTGGCGCGGGTTTTTCCTCAGCTCCGCCATCACCACCTCTATGGCCCGGTCGAGCTGCGGGTCGCGCCCCGCGATCACGTCGGCGGGCGTCTGTTCGACTTCGATGTCCGGCGCCACACCCTCGTTCTCGACCACCCAGCCGCCATCCTCGGTCCAGATCGCGAGGTTCGGTGCCGTAATGTTCCCGCCGTCCATCAGAATCGGGAACCCGAGCACGCCGACGAGGCCGCCCCACGTGCGCTTGCCGATGATCGGACCGACGTTGTACTTGTGCCACATCCAGGGGAAGAGATCTCCACCGGAACCGGCCACCTCGTTCACGATCAGTGCCTTGGGACCCTGGATAGATGCGGCCGGCGTGCGCAGGTCCTCGCCGTACCGCATTGCCCAATAGCTGATCAGCGGGCGTCGCAGAATGTCCACGTAATAGTCGGCGATGGATCCGCCGCCGTTGTCGCGCTCGTCGACGATGATCGCGTCCTTGTGTGCCTGCGGGTAGAAATAGCGCTTGAAGTAGTCGTATCCAGGCTGCGCGGTATTCGGCACGTATACGTATGCCACTCTCCCGTTGGTGATCGAATCCACCTTGCGCAGGTTCCCCTCCACCCACGCGCGCGCCCGCAATGCTCCCTCGTCGGCAATCGGCACCACCTGAACCGTGCGCGAACCGGTGCCGTCGGCATTCGCGCCGACGGTGATCTCGGTGATCTTGCCCGAAGTGTTCTCGAAGAAGGAGTAGAGATTGGCGGGCGGGCGCACGTCCAGGCCGCGCACGGCGAGCAGATACTCGCCTTCCCTCACGTTCACCCCGGGTTCGGTGAGCGGAGCCCTCAGCTGCGGTGTCCAGTTGAGCCCGCCGTACACCTTCGAGAAGCGATAGCGGCCGTTCGCCACGACATAGTCGGCGCCCAGCAGGCCGCCCGGCACGTTCCGCGGCATGGAGAGCCGATCGCCGCCGCCGCCGCGATGGTGCCCCACCGACAACTCACTCATCATCCATTGGATGATGCGATTCACGTCCGACTTCGTCACCGCGTCGGCGAGCAGCGGCTCGTACTTTTTCTTCGCCGCAGGCCAGTCCACGCCGTGCATGTTCGGCGCGTAGAAATAGTCCCGGTTGATGCGCCAGGCCTCGTCGAAAATCTGCGTCCATTCGGCGCGCGGATCGATGCGCACTTCGATATCGGCGGTAGCGAGCCGGGTCGGGGCAACTGGGGTCGCGGCCGAAGCACCGGCGATGTACCAGGCGCCCTGCACTACGTACAGAATCTTCTTGCCGTCCGCCGACAGGCGGTAGCCACCTGCATTCGGCAGGAATACGTCGTCCTTGCGCTTTGTCAGATCGTATCGGTGGAGGGCGGTGGACCCGTCGGCGGTGCGGGCAAAGAAGATCACGCCAGGCTCACCCGCCGCGAGGTTCGAGAGACTCGCGGCCGGGATGGGCAGGGCGACGATCCGCTGTTCAATGCCATCGAAGTCGATTCGCGTCGCGGCCGGCCGTGCAGTGGGCGTGGCTGGGGCGGCACCTGTAGCGGGTGTCGCCGGAGGCACCGCGGCCGGTGACGGTGCCGGAGTTGCCCCGCCCGAGTCCTGCTTCGCGGTCGTCTTCTCCTCATCGCTCTCTCGCGCAAACGGGTTCGGCAGGTCCTTGCGCAGGACGATCGCGTAGACGGACGACGTGCTCGGCAGGTTCGTGTTCGACTGCGCGAACCAGTCGAGCACCGGGCCGGCATCAGTGGACGCGACGACGTACAGATACTTCCCATTCTTGTCGAAAGCAGGCTGGCTGACGGCGCTCAAGCCATCGGTAATGCGGTATGACTTGTCCTCGTCCACGCTGTATGCGAAGAGCGACGTCACGAGCGTCTGCGTGTCGAGTGTATATGAGTACCACTTGGAGTCGGGTGACCAGCTGCCGCTCACCAGCGAGAGCGGCGTGTACACCCTGTTGCCGCCGAGTCTCTTCGCGACGCCCGTCTTGAGATCGAGCATGAAGACACTCTGCGAGTTGTCCGCGTACGTGATATGCGACCCGTCGGGAGACCACTGCGGATCAACGTAGAATCCTGAGCCGCCGGGCTTGTAGACTTTGTGCTCACCCTTGCCGTCCTGGGGTGCGACGTGGAGCTGGTACTCGCCGCCTGCGTCGGAGAACCATGCGATGCGCGAGCCGTCAGGTGACCACGAGGGCGAGCGGTCGTTGGCGCCCGGCGAGTTCGTCAAATTGCGCGCATCACCCTTCTCGGCCGGTACCGTGATGATCTCGCCGCGAAATTCGAACGCGGCGCGCGCGCCGCCCGGCGAAATGCTCGCGCCCCGGATGTACTGGTTGCCGGTGACCCACCGCGGGCGCGTCTCGCGCAGGTCGGCCGTCACGCCGATGGTGAGCTTGCGGCTCTGCCCCGAAGCGGGGTCCATCAGGTGCAGGTAGCCGGCCTGCTCGTAGATGATCTTGCCTCCGCCCGCGGCTGCGGCGAGTACGGGGAAATCCGCGTGGTGCGTCAGCGGCCTGATCTGCTTCGTCTTGAGGTCGTAGGCGTAAATATTGAACTCGCCGTCGCGGTCCGAGCGGAAATAGACGATGTCGCCGAGCCACATCGCGTCGACGTCGTTGGACCGCGCCCTGGGCTGCGGCACCTTTTCGACGGCGTGCGTGCCGGCGGTGTAAAGCCAGATCTCCGATGTGCGTCCGCCACGGTAGCGCTTCCATTCATCGAATGCCCGCGGCAGGGGATTGTAGGCGATGCGTCGGCCGTCCGGTGAGTAGGTCCCCTGGAACGCGGACGGAATGTCGAGCTGCTCCTCCACGCCGCCTTCGATCGGAACGGTATAGAGCTGCCCGAGGCGGGTGGTGGTGGCGCTGCGCGACGAGGCGAAGAGCACCCGCTTGCCGTCGGGCGTGAAGCCCTGCGCACGGTCCTGGCCTGGATGCCACGTCAGCCGTCGCGGACTGCCACCGCCAACAGGAATGAGGTAGACATCCTGATTGCCATCGTAGTTTCCGGTGAAGGCGATCAGGGAGCCATCGGGTGAGAAAACCGGACTGCTCTCATCCCCGTCGGCGGTGGTGAGGCGTCGGACGTCGGAGCCATCAATGCGCGCGGACCAGAGATCGCCAGCATAGACGAACGCGACGTGCGTGGCGCTGACCGCCGGCTGACTCAGGAGGCGCGTGTCCGTCGTGCTCTGAGCAGACGTGACGGTCGCGCCGAACAGCACCACGATCAGCGCCGCGTAGATGGGCCTGGCGACGAACAGCATGGAAACAGACGGGCGTAGACGCATCAGGTGCTCCTCGGGGGCGAAAGCTGTGGCCTGCCTCATGCCTCGATTGGTTCTCCCATCACGCGCAGATACTCCCTGTCCCACGCGGCGGGGATGCTTTCGCGTGGAGAATACGGTCCCGGCGCGTACACGCGCGAGCTCACGCCCAGCTGGCTGCGCTCACAGATGTTCCAGTCCTGCCGGTTTGTCCGGTCCCAGAACTCTTCGGCGTCGGCAATGTTGTAGCCCGGCTGGTCCGGCGCGTCGGGGTGCACCATCCACTCGCAAGCGACGCGGGTCTCCGCCGGTGAAATGGGCCACACCATGTAGAAGACCGCGTAGTCGGGGTGCAAGCTGAGCATCATCGTCGGGAAGAGCGTGTAGTAGAACCCGCGCGCGCGGTCGGCCTCGGCGAGATCGCCAAGTGGAATGGCGCAGGCACGGCCGCTCATGGTGGCGCTCTCGTTCGGAGCCTTGATCTCCATAAAACCGCCGAGGAAGGCGCCTTCCACGAGATCGTTGGCTCCGCTCGTGTATGGAAGCTTTGTGAAGAGCTCGGGATGAATCGTGGGGCAGTGCAGGCATTCGGAGTAGTTCTGCATCACGAGCTTCCAGTTCGCCTTTACGGCGTATTCGATGCGGCGAACCGTGCGCAGCGCCGGCAGGTTGTAGCGCGCAAACCGACCGATGACAGGGGCGAACGCACTGGCGAGCGGCTCCGCACCCGAATCCAGGTTCACGAAGACGAAACCTTCCCAGCGTGCGAGCGCGACGGCGTGGAGCGGAAAGTCCGCGGTGTCGAAGCCCGGCGTGCCAGCCATGTGCGGCGCGCCGATGAGCCGGCCATCGAGGCGGTACGTCCACGCATGGTAGGGGCACTGGATGGTCCCCGGGAGATGGCCGCGTTCTTCGGCGCAGAGACGCGTGCCGCGATGGCGGCAGACGTTAAAAAACGCATGCAACTCGCCGTGGCGGTCGCGCACGATGATGAGGCTTTCACCCGCAACCGTCGCGAGCACGTAATCGCCGGGGGCGGCAACGCTCTCCTCGCGCCCGACGCAGACCCAGTTCCGGGCGAACACGCGCTCATTCTCCTCAGTCGCGAGCTCGGCTGAGGTGTAATAGCGGCCCGCGAGCGTGTGGGCGCCGGGGCGGTAGGCCATCGTGGTCTTTACAAAGGTCGCCATGTGTGGTTGTCCTGAAGCTAGCCCATGGATGACCGCGCCGTCCTCGCACCGTTCTTCAAGATGATGCGCGCGGCGTTCGCACCAGCGCCGCCGGCAACGCCGCCTCCCGGATGCGTGCCGGCGCCGCAGAGAAACAAGCCCCGCACCGGGGTGCGATACTCGCTGCATTCCGGCACGGGGCGCATGAAGAGAATCTGGTCGAGGGTCATTTCTCCGTGATACGCGTGCCCCTCCGGCAACGCGAACCGGGTCTCGAGGTCCAGCGGAGTGAGCACTTGCCGGTGCCGCACCAAGCCCGGGAGCCCGGGCGCGTATTCGGCGAGCGTCGCGACCACCTGGTCGCCCAGCGCGTCGCGAGCCGCGTTGTCCCACGATCCGTCACGCAACTGATACGGGACGTACTGAACGTGCACTGACATCACGTGCTTGCCGGGCGGTGCAAACCCCGGCTTCGCCACGGACGGGATGCGCACGTCGAGGTAGGGGCGCTGCGACGTGCGCCCATATTTGGCAGCATCGTACGCGCGTTCGAGATACGTCAGGCTGGGGCTGATGCAGATCGTCCCGAACTGCCCTTCGTCCCCGCGAGCCAGCGGGCCAAAGTCCGGCAGCGAGTCGAGTGCAAGGTTCACCTTTGCCCAGACGCCCCGGAATCTGACGTTGCGAACCGCGTTGACGAACTCGGGCGCGAGTTGTGAAGGCTCGCACAGATTCAGGAAGGTGCTTCGCGGGTCGGCGCTGGAAATCACTCGCGGCGCTGCAATCTCCTCGCCAGAGGCCAGCACGACGGCGCTGGCCCCTTCGTCGCGCACGATGATTCGGTCCACACGCATGCCGGTCCGGATCTCCACGCCTGACGCTCGCGCGGAATCGGCCAGCGCCGTCGACAACTGGCCAACGCCGCCGCGCGGCGTGAGCGTCGAATGAAACGCACCCGGCTGTCTGCCCACCTGGTGGTGAAGCAGCATGAACGCCGTTCCACCCGAGCGTGGTCCCTGGCAGAGGTGCCTCACGCCCTCCGAACCCAGCACTCCCTTCAACACGTCGCTGTCAAATGCGTCGTCGAGCAATTCGGCGACGGACATCGGCACCGTTCGCAGCAGGTCCACCATGGCGGCCTTACCCAGCCGACGAAGGCGCAAGCCCGCGTTCAGGAGGCCGAGTAGCTCGCCCGTTGAAGACGCGTGAATGTTCGGCGCCGGTGCGGCGTACACGGTCTCGAGAAAGCTGGCCAGGCCGGCAATGCGCGCCGCAAAGGCCGGCCACTTCGCCGCGTCGGTGGTGGAAAACTTGCGCAGTGACTCGACCGTGCCCGCCGTCGTGGAGTGGAGCCGAAGGAAGCCGCCATGGCCATCGGGCGCGAGCACGGCGTCACCGTGCGACTGAAGCACGAGACCGTACCGGGGCAGATCGAGATCGCGAACCATGCGTGGTGAGATCCACCCGACGTCATGGACGCATGTGTCGCACCGGAACCCGGGCGCGAACTCCTCGGTGACGGCGGACCCGCCGACGTTGTCCCTCTGCTCGAGCACGAGCACCGCCAGGCCGCCGCGCGCGAGATAGCCTGCGGTCACGAGTCCGTTGAGTCCCGCGCCGATGACCACGGCGTCGTACCCCTTGTTGTTCCCGGAATGACGCGTCATGCGTCCTTCAGGATCTCGAGCGCCGCGAGCCGGCCCGATGCACCCATGATGCCGCCGCCCGGATGCGTTCCTGCACCGCACTGGTAGTATCCGCTGACCGGAGTGCGATAACGCGCCCACGCACTCAGTGGACGAAAGAAGAACAGCTGGTGGAGTGAGAGCTCACCGGCGAAAATGTTTCCCTCGCTCAGCCCCGTCACCCGCTCGATGTCCGCCGGAGAGATCACCTGCCGGTGCAGGATGGCCGCCTTGAGATTGGGAGCGAACTGCGACACGGTGTCGACGACGGCGTCGCCGAAGGCCTCACGCCGCGCCGCGCTCCAGCCGCCGTTCAGCTCGTACGGCGCATATTGAACGAAGATCGACATGACGTGCTTTCCCGGCGGCGCCATGGCTGGGTCGATCATGGAAGGAATGACGATGTCCATATACGGACGTCGCGAGAACTCGCCGTATTTCGCGTCGTCATAGGCGCGCTCCACATAGTCCAGGCCCGGGCTGATCGAAATGGCGCCGCGCAGCGCCGCGGCCCTGATCGCCGCCGAGGAAGCGCCGCCGGTGCCGGCGAGGCACGTAAAGTTCGGCAGCTCGGCGAGCGCCAGATTCACCTTGCCGGATGAGCCACGAAATTTGAAGCGACCAATCGCCTCGGCGAACCCGGCCGGTAGCTCTTTCGGTTCGAGAAACTGAAGGAACGTCCGCCGCGGATCGACGCCCGAGACGACCACACGCGCCGCAATCTCATCACCGTTTTCCAGCACGACGCCGGTCGCGCGACCGTTGCGCACACGCACCCGGGCCACTGGCGAATCGATGCGGATCTCAGCGCCAAAGCCGCACGCCGCGCTCGCGATCGCTTCGCTGACACTGCCGGTGCCTCCCTTTGCGAACCCCCACGCGCGAAAGACGCCATCGAGCTCGCCCATGTAGTGGTGAAGCAGTACGTACGCGGTGCCCGGTGAACGCGGCCCGAGGAAGGTCCCAATGATGCCGCTGGCCGACTTCGTTGCCTTCAGCGCGTCGGTTTCGAACCACCCGTCCAGGAAATCGGCCGCGCTCATGGTCATCAGCTTGTGGAGCGCATTGAATTTCCGTGCACCCAGTCGGTGCATGTGCTTCCCGAGACGAGCGAGCGCGAGCAGGTCGCGTGGATGGAGCGACGTCGGGTCGGGCGGGACCATTCCGATGATCGGCTTCACCGCGTGCGCCATGTGGTGCATCAGGTGGCCGTATTCGTCGTACGCCTCCGCGTCGCGCGGCGAGTGGCGGTACAACTCGTGGCGGTTCTGGTCGTGATCGCTCCACTGGCCGAGGTAGTCGCCGTTCTCGAGCGGCGTGACCGTGCTCTCCAACGGGAGGATGTGCAGTCCGTGCCGGGCGAGGTCGAGGTCGCGGATGATCTCCGGCCGCAGGAGGCTCACGACATACGAGTACACCGAGAATGTGAAACCCGGAAAGACCTGCTCGCTGACAGCGGCACCACCCACGCGCTCGCGGCGCTCGAGCACGAGCACCCGCCTTCCCGCGCGCGCGAGGTAGGCCGCATTGACCAGGCCGTTGTGGCCGCCGCCGATGACGATCGCGTCGTACGCTGCCGTCATGCCCTCTTCCGCTCAGGATTGAAAAATGGCGTCGGCGTCACCCTTGCTGAAGCGCGCTTGCGATGGTGCTCGACGGTGATCTCCATCTCGAGCGGAGCGCCGGCTTGCGCGTGCCGCGACGTGACGTGCGCCAGCGCGATGTATTTCTTGAGCAGGGGCGACCAGCATCCACTCGTGGCGTAGCCCACCTGCGTGCCGTCCGCATACAGGGGCACACTCGTGCGCCAGGCCGCCGACGGCAGGCGCGGGGGCAACCCGACCTCAGCGTACAGGCGCTCGAGTGAATCCCAGCTCACCTCGACCCCAACGAATTGCCACGCGGCACCGCGCGCATGCTCGGCAGCGAGTGCGTCGCGCCCCACGAACGCGCGCTTCTCGAGCTTGACGGTCCATGCGAGGTTCAGCTCGAAGGGCGACGACTTCTGGCCCTCGATCAGCGCGCGGCGGGCGGAGACATAGTCCACGTCGAGCAGCATGAGGCCCGCCTCGATGCGCGCCATGTCGAGAGCCAGGATGCCGGCCGGCGTGATGCCATACGGAGCGCCCGCTTCCACGAGCGCATCCCAGAGCGGCAACGCGTGCCGCGCGTCGAGCCATATCTCGTAGCCCAGGTCGCCCGTGTAGCCCGTCCGCGAGATGGTGATCGGGATTCCGCGCGCCACGGCCGGTGTGAGGCGAAAATACTTCAGGTGCGCGAGATCGGTCTGCGTGAGTTGCTCGAGAATCACGCGCGCCGAGGGGCCTTGGAGTGCCAAGGCTGCCGTGGAGTCGGACACGTCGTCAATCGTCACGTCCATCCCGACGGCATTCTGCCAGAGCCACCGTAACCCCGGATCGGCTGACGTCATGCGATAGTGCCGCTCGTCGAGCCGTGAAATCGTGCCGTCGTCCATCAGCTTTCCGGCGGAGTCGCACCATCCGGTATACACGACCTGCCTCGGCTGCATACGCAGCACGTCGCGCGTGACTACCCGGTCGAGGAGACGCGCCGCGTCCGGCCCCGCGACGACGTACTTGTAGAGGGGAGAAACATCGAGGAGTGCCGCCGAACTCCGGATGGCGTGGTACTCGCGGTCGTGAAGCAGCTCGTACGAACTGGGCACCACGTAACCGGCCCAACGACGCCATGCCTGGCTTTCGCAGAGCGCGGATGTCCGGTCGTGGAATGGTGTGACTTTCAGCATGCGGATCTTCGTGGGGAGACCCGCGACGTCGATACCTAGGCGCGGGCGGTTGGACGGGCCAATAAAGATGCGAACTCGCACTGCTCTCCGCAGGAGGCGCGGGCTGCTGCGCGCCCGGCAAGCGCACCGAGAAGGTTTCCCGTGCCGCTGTACCCGCCAATCACCCACACTCCGGGCCGCACTTGGGCGAGCACCGGCAGGCCCGTCGTCGTGTACGACACGTTCGCTGCCCAGCGGTGCGTGACTGGCGCGCGAACGCCGAGTCGCACACGAATCAGGCGATCGAGGTGGGCCTGAATGCCCGGCGTCGGCACGCTCGCCCCGGTCCACTCGGCGTCCATCTCACGGTCGCGGCCGCCTCCCGCCACTACGACGCCGTTGGGGAGCTGCTGCGCGTAGTCGAAGCCGAAGTTGAGCGATACGGGACAGGGAATGTTCACCTCGCTGGCCGGTGCGGTGGCGAGCATCTGCAAGCGTGCCGTCCGGACGGTGCCGCCGAGCTCGGGCACGAGAGACTCGAGCCCCCCGTCAACCGCGATGACGACCGACGCACACCGGATGCGTCCTCGCGGAGTCCTCACTTCGTCGCGTGCGAACGATAGCGCGCGCGTCTGCTCGTAAAGCTGCGCGCCCCGGGCCGTAACGTCCCGCGCGAGCGCGCGGCAGCGCTCGAGCGGCTGAAACGACGCTCCGTCGGGTAGTGCAAGGCCGCGTCCGAATGGACCGTCGTACGCTTCCGCGTGGAACCCGTCCTCGAGCAGCGCGTCTCGTTCGGCCAGGCAGTCCCCGTAGTCCTCCTCGGACACCGCCAGCCGGAGCCATCCCGTGATTCGCACAGCGCCCGGCGTGTCCGCGGCGAAGCGCCCGATCTCATCGATAGTAAGCTGGTTGATGCGTATCGCGCGTTCACGGCCGATGGCCCGAACGGCGTCGTGGTGAAACGCCGCGACGCCGGGTCGCAGAATGCCGCCATTGCGTCCGGCCGCTCCTGCAGCCACCTGCGCAGCGTCGATCCCGATCACGCTGCCGCCGAGTGCCAGCAGCTCCCTTATGCAGCTGAGTCCGGATCCCCCGAGGCCGATCACGCAGTGGTCTGCCTCGAGATCGGACTCGAGCACGGGAAACCCGGGCCATCGGCCGTCGTCCCACACGGGAGTATTGGAAGGCAGGGGACGCAATGGATGGGTGGTGGACCGGCGCAAAGACTCGCATGCGCCGTGGCTCAGGACCAGAATAGTAGTAAGTTCTCCGCGCCCTATTCAGAGGTCACCTGTATGCGCGTGCTCGCTCTCAGTCTCGTCGCCTCTACCGCCTTAGCCCAGGGTACGCAGGGTGACTACGTCGCGAAGGACTTTCGCTTCACTACGGGAGAATCTCTCGCTGAAGTCAGACTGCACTACACTGTGCTCGGCGCACCCAGGCGCGACGCGAATGGCGTGGTGCGCAATGCGGTCATGGTCCTCCACGGCACCGGCGGCACCGGCCGCGCGTTTCTCTCGGCCACCTTCGGCGGTGAACTGTTCGCGCCCGGCAAGCTTCTCGATACGGCGCGGTTCTATGTCATTCTTCCCGACGGCCTGGGGCACGGTGGTTCGAGCAAGCCCAGCGATGGACTGCACGCGAAGTTTCCGCGCTACACGTACGACGACATGGTGCGTGCCCAGTACCTGCTCCTGACTGACGGGCTCAAGGTGAACCATCTGCGGCTGATCATGGGCACGTCCATGGGCTGCATGCATGCGTGGGTGTGGGGATACACGTGGCCCGGTTTCGTCGATGGCCTGGTGCCGCTGGCGTGCGCGCCCACCCAGATCGCCGGCCGCAACCGCATGGTCCGGACGATGATCATGGACGACATTCGCAACGATCCCGAATGGAAGCGTGGTGAATACTCGGCGCCGCCAGGCGGACTCAAACCGGCGCTCCAGCTCCTGTATGTGATGTCGAGCGCACCACTGGTGCAGCACCGTCAGGCGCCGACGCGCGATGCGGCGGACTCGACAATCCGTCGCTACGTCGAACAGCGATTCCGGACCACCGACGCGAATGACATGCTCTACCAGTTCGACGCGTCGCGCGAGTACGATCCGTCGTCCCACCTCGAACAGATCACAGCGCCCCTGCTTGCGATCAACTCGGCCGACGACTTCGTGAACCCACCCGAGCTGGGCCTTGTCGAGCGACTCATGCCACGCGTAAAGAACGGAAAGTTCGTGCTCATCCCGATCAGTGAGGCGACGCGAGGACACGGAACGCACTCGGTCCCTTCCGTGTGGAGCAGCTACCTGCGCGAGTTTCTGGCAGCGCTGCCGGAGCGCTGAACCGGCGGGCGCCCCGGGGGCGGGGGCGCTGTCGCGTCCTACATGCCGCGCTTCCCGTCGTCGCGGTACACCCGCCCTCCCTTCATTACAAAGGACACGCGGCGTACCGCGGTGATGTCCTTCGTCGGGTCGCCATCCATCGCGATGATGTCCGCTTCCATCCCCGGTGCGAGCGAGCCGATCTTGTCGCCCATGCCGAGCGCCTCCGCGTTTACGGACGTGGCGGACACAATGGCGTGCATGGGCGACTCCCCGGCGTCCTTCACCCGGCAGACCAGGTCCTCTGCGTTGCGCCCGTGGGCGCCCGCCACGGCATCTGTGCCATAGGCAATTTTCAGCCCACGCGTGGCCAGTGCTTTGCGAATGTCGTCGGCGGCCAGTGGAATCGCCTTCTCCATCGCCGCAAACCCGGCCTCATTGTAGTTGCCGATGCCGTCGTACTTCGCGCGGTTGTCGAGGTAGTTGTGGAAGACGAGCGAGCACTGCGGGTCGAAATATGTTCCGCGCTGTGCCATCAGGTCGAGTTCCGACTGCGTGACGAAGATTCCGTGCTCCACCTGGTTGCACCCGGCCGTGACTACAGCCCGCACCGATTCCGCGCTGTGTGCGTGCACGATGGCGCGCAGCCCCTGCGCCCTGGCCTCGCCGCACGCCGCCTGAATCTGTTCGTCGGTCATCGACTGCTTGCCACCGTCGCGAATGCTGGCCGAGGCAAAGATCTTGATGAGATCCGCACCCTGTTGCTTGCGCTGCCGGACGCGTTCGCGGAGCGTATCAGGCGACCCGTTCGTGAGCGGCTGCAGCGACGTCAGGATGCGCGGGCCCGGAAGACCTTGCGTCGCAATCCAGTCACGCAGGTCCTTGTCCTCGCCTGATCCAGGGCTCTGCACGGTCGTGAACCCGGCCATGAGGGTCGCGAACCCATTGGCAGCCGCGGCGAGGATGCCCTGCAGGGGAGTGTCCCCGTCGCCGTTGGTGTGATACCGCCCCTGACGGTTGAAGTACCAGGTCAGATGCGCGTGCGCGTCGATCAGGCCCGGCAGCACCGTGCGCCCGCGCAGGTCGATTTCACGGGTACCCTTCGGTACCACGCCCGCGGGTCCCACGCGAGTGATCTTGCCATTCTCGATTGTGATGTCTACGCCGGTCATTGCCCGACCGCGTCCGTCGAGAACGTGCGACGCATGAATGACGATTGGTGCACTCTGTGCCTGTGCGGCGTGACCGGACGTGAACGCCGGGAACGCGGCGATCGCGGCGATCGCGGCGATGGTGGCAGGGACTGCCGACAACTGGCGCGAAACGAGAGTCATGTTGGCACCGGAGAGGAGGAGCGTGGCCGACGGAACGCGCCGCCGAGCACGGCGCAAATCGGTCCCATCACGGCGAGCGCCACCGGAAACCATCGTGGTGCGCCCGGCTGCGGACTCGCGATCATCGAAACGGTCATCGCGAGAACCATCGCGGCGAGCACAATCACGTGGAGGCGGGGCCTGCCTGGCGCGAGCGATGCGGTGGCGTATCCACCCGCGAGCGCGGCGAACGCGAACAGCGCGATCTTGGCGTCGATCATTGTGGGTGAGAACTGGTCAGCCGCACGCGCACCAATCACCATGGCAACCACGGCAACAAGGACGACCCAGACGAACGCCAGGATCGCGAAGCCACCGACCAGCGCGATGATGCTCCGCAGTACCGCCATTCGTGCTTACTTGATCAGGCCCATGACGTTGCCTTCCGGATCACGAAACAGGGCAAACGTGACGACGCCCGGAACCTCGGTCACCGGAATGAGCACCTGGCCGCCGTTGGCCTTGACCGTCGCAAGTGCGGCGCCCAGATCAGGGACCCGGATGTAGAGCACCTTGTCCGGCGGCACGTCCTTCTCCTCGCGAATCCCGCCGTGCGGAGCCCCACCTGCGCCGGTGTTGATATACGCGTAGCCCGGTGTGCGGGTGTTGTCCATTTCCCAGTCGAACACCGTCGAGTAGAACTGCTGAAGCCGCTTGCCGTCCTTGCCGGCGATTTCGAAATAGACGACAGGGTTGGGCATCAGCGGTTTCGTGGGCGAAGGATGATGTGCCGGACGGACCTATGCGAGCGGCGGTAGGGGGAGCGCGCCCACCGATGCCGAGCTCCCCGTCACCATGCGGCGGTGGTAGTCCAGCTGCCCCAAGTGGTATGCGAAATGGCCCTCGAGGTGCATGAGAAAACGTCCCGTGAGCAGGTGGAGACCACCGACTTCGAGCGGATACGGCGTGTCCATCACGGCAGGATCAAGCGTCGCGAGGGTGCGCGTCACCTCGTCAGCGGCGGCCTCCACATTTGCAATGAGTTCCGCGCGCGGCACGTCCCTCCGAGCGAACTCGGCCTCGCGGTCGCGCACATAGCCGGTGGCCCCCAGCTGCGTCCCGATGAACCAGCGCAGGTTCCCGGCCAGATGGAGCGCAAGCGTGCCGGCGGAGTTCGGCAGGCCGGCCGGCAACGCCCAGATCGCCCGCTCGTCGGGATAGGCGAGCAGCTCGTCGCGGAGCGTCGCAAGCTCCCGGGCGAGAAGGCGGGAAAGGTCGGGCGGATTCACGGCGTAAACCTGCCCCCCGCGAGGCGCGGGCGCCAGACTGCCCGTCCTCCCTCACCCCGTATACTTCTTCCCCAGCTTCACGCCGTAGTACATCCCGACGCCCGTGCCGACCATGCTCGTCATGAAACCGGTCATGAAGCCTACCCAGGCACCGGCGTACCAGCCGGCATAGCCCCCCACCGTTGCGCCCAGCAGGGAGAATATCTTGATCATTGGTCCAGCTGCCGGATAGCGGGGAAGCCCATGCTTCAATGTGTACGGTGCGTACCAGGCCCCTGCCAGTTTTCGCCTCCAGCCGTTCGGTTCCGAAGCGGCCCTGCTCCGGCTAGATTGCGCTCGTGCGTCGCCTGACCCTTTCCGGGACTCCCCAGTGACTTCGATCGACGCGGAAACGCTGTCGAAAGTCGAAGTCATAGCTGACCTCGAGCCCGTCGTGCAGTCGCTGATGGAGGCGCACGAGGCCAAGCGTCCGCTCTGGTTTCCTGCCGAGCTGCTCTCGCCGCCCGATGGCGAGAGTCCGGAAAAGCACATTGCGGACCTGCGCGCGCGCGCGCGCGGCATTGGAGACCCTGCCCGGGTAGCGGTGGGTCTCAACCTCCTCACTGAGGAGGGGCTCCCGCACTTTCACCGGATCCTGGCGATCCATCTCGACGAGAACGCCTACTGGGCCCGTTGGACCAATCTCTGGACAGCGGAAGAAGACCGGCATGGCGCAGTGCTGCACGACTACTCACGTGACGCGGCGCTCTTCGACCCCGTGATCATCGAGAAAATGCAGTTCGCGTACCTGCGCTCCGGATTCGACCCAGACTGGGATCGCGATCCATATCGTGTGTTCGTCTACACCACGCTGCAGGAACGCGCCACGCAGGTGTCGCACGCGAATACGGGAAAACTCTGTGCGGGTGATGAGCCGACGATTGGCGCGATTCTCAAGAATGTTGCCGCCGAGGAGGCGCGCCACTACACGTTCTACCGGACGATCTTCAAGGAGGTACTCGCGCGCGATCCGAACCGCGCACTGGAGTCAGCCGTGCGCGTGATGCCCGCGATCGACATGCCGGGGATCAAGATGCCGCACTTCCGGGAGCTTGCCGACGTGGTGCGGCGGGTCGGGATCTACGGCCCGCGCGACTATCTCGAGATCGTGCGCGAGCAACTCGCCTTCTGGCGGATCGATGCGCTCGAGGGACTCAGTGCGCTTGGCCGCGCCGCACAGGAAAAGCTCATGGAGATTCCGGACCGCCTCGAGCGCGTGGCCGAGGCCATCGAGTCGCGGAGCAAGCGGAAGACCTTCTCGTTCGACCTCACGTTCGCGCGAGAGTTCGCGCTGGAATAGAAGGAGACGGCCGCCAGCTACTGAGCGACAGCCCCCAGATACTTCCCGTACCACGCCACGTACCGCTCCAACCGGTCCCTCTGGAAGCTCGGCCGGCGAATTGCGTGTGTCTCGCCGGGATACACGACAAGCTGCGTCTCAATGCCGAGTGACTTGAGCGCCTGATACATCTGCTCGCCGCCCAACACCGGCACATTGTTGTCCGCCGACCCGCCCAGGAACAACGTGGGTGTCTTGATCCTGTCGGCGTGGAAAAACGCGGTGGAGACCTTGAGCCACTTGTCGACGTTCTTCCACGGCTGGCCCAGTTCGAGATCGTACTGCAGGATGTACTGATCGTGCCCGTAGAACCCGAGCACATTCGAGACACCGGCACCGCTCGTCGCCGCCTTGAAGCGCTGGTCGGCGGCAATCAGGCAATCGGTGAGAATGCCGCCATAACTCCAACCGCCGACGCCAAGCCGCGTTTCGTCGGCCACGCCCGACTTGATGAGTTGATTGAGCATTCCCTCGATGTCGCGCACTTCCTTGTTGCACCAGTCGCCCGCGATCGAGATGGTATACGCAGATCCTCGACCACTCGAACCCCGGTAGTTGGGCGCGAGCACCGCCCAGCCCTGCGCGGCGAGCAGCTCCTTCTCGAAGTCGAACGCGAACGCGTCCTGTCCAGCGGGCCCACCGTGCGGGCGTACCAGAAGGGGGAGCCTTGCGCCGGGAACAGCGCCGGCCGGCCTGCGCAGAATCCCGTGTACTTCATTTCCATCGTCACTCGTTGACGAAACCGCTTCTGCCGTCGACAGGGTGATTCCGATGATCCAGTCGTTGTGGTGCGTGAGCTGGCGCGTTCCGCCCGGCTCTACCGCGAAGATCTCCGGCGGCTGCGTGGGCATGGCACCGAGGACGGCGATGCCGGCGTCGGGGCCCGTTGAAAACGCGGAGATCACCGGCAGCGTGCTCTGGATGCGTTCGACGCCCGAGCCGTCCGCGCGCACGCGCACGATGTACTCGCGCTGGTCGTCCGCAACCGTGCCAAGAATGCTCTTGCCGTCGGCGGACCACCGCGCGGCACCCACCGGACGGTCGAGTGCGGCCGTGAGCATCCTGGGCGCGCCGCCATGGACCGGCACCACGGCCAGCGTGCTGAATCCGCCGCTGTACGCGGAGTACTTGGGCTCCGGGCCCTGGCGGTAGGCGATCATCGAGCCATCGGGACTCCAGGCCAGCGGCCCGCCGTCACTGCCCTGAAAACTCGTCAGGCGGCGTGGCGTGGCCCCCGTTCGCGCCTCGACCACATACACGTCATTGTTGCCGAATCGCTCGGCGTCGGGCTCGCGCGCGCTCACGAAGGCGAGCCACTTGCCGTCCGGCGACCACGCGGGGCCACCATCGTCGGCGTCGCCACTGGTGATCTGTTCCGTCTTCTTCGAGGCGAGATCGAAGATATAGAGATGCGCACGCAACCTGCCGAGATAGCCCTGTCCGTCCTGCTTGAAATGGTAACGGTCGATCACGATGGGCTTTGGTCGCGCACCCGGGCCGGAGGCGGCGCCCTCGCCGTCACCCGCTGGATCCTGATCGGTCACGATGACGGCGAGTCGCCTGCCGTCCGGCGCCCAGACGATGGATGACACGCCGCCTTTCACGTCGCTCACGCGCTCCGCCTCACCACCCGACGCTGGCAACAACCAGACCTGGGACCCCTTCGCGCCCTGCCGGGACGAGAGGAACGCCAGCGTCTTGCCGTCGGGGCTCCAGCGCGGCGACGTCTCTGACTCATCGCTCGAGGTGAGCCGCACCGTCGCCGTACCGTCCCAGCTTGTCTTGTAGATATCGCTGTCATGCCGGTCCTTCGCGGTATCAACGCGAGTCACCGTGTATGCCACCCACGTGCCATCGGGTGACCGCTGCGGATCGGCCACGGTGCGAAGGCGGTTCCAGTCGCTCACCTGCAGTGGACGCCTGGCCGGCGCCTGCGCGGCGGAGGCCGAGACCGCGACGATGCTCGCAAGAATCAGGAAATGACGCATCGGACTGCCCTCTGCTGGAAAATGGCGAAGCGATTCGTGTCGATCCGCCGGCGTTTGCGGAGCGCTACGGCGTCACTGGCTGCGCGCCCGCGCTCTTCAGCTTCGCGTTCAGCGCCGGTACGTCTGTTTTCACGATTGTCTCCCACCTGGCCTTGAGCGCGGCAAACGTCCTGAGCCGGTCGTTCGCGGCCGCCACCAACTGCGTGGTCGGCGTCGCGTCGGCTTCCTGCAAGCTGCCAAGGGGCCCGCTCAGCGACGCCTGAATCAACCCGAAGGATTCCGGCGGCGGCGCGCCGGGCGCGCCCCCCCGCCCGCCTCCGCCGCCGCGCCCGCGGCCGCCGCCCTGTTCGGGGCCGGCAAGAGTGTCCAGCCTGCTGTCCAGTGCTTCAATGCTCGCCGCGAGCGCGGCCGCTTTCGACTTGCGGTCCGCGAGCTGCGCGCGCAGTGCACGCGCCTGCGCCGCTCGTGCCGCCGCCTCGATCGTCGCGTCGTACAGTGCGAGCGACAGCACGTATTGCTGCTGCAGCGACGCGGCTGACGTTCTTACGCGCGGGTCCAGCCGGACCGCAAACGACTGCGTGTAACTGGTGCCGCCCACTGTGAGCTTCGCGGTGTACGATCCCGGCAGCACCCACGGTCCCTCGGGCTCGCACTTGGTGTTGTGCGGCGTCGCCGAGATTGGCAGCGAGCAGCTCGCTCCAGGTGGCGGCGGGAAATGCAGGTCCCACGTGTAGCGCTGCAACCCCGCTCGGGTCGACAGTGTCTGCGGAGGCCTGAACCAGTACCACGGCCAGTTCCCCTGGTCCTTCACGGGTTCGGCGGGATCGGTGCTCGAGAACTTGCGAATCATCCGTCCCTTCTCCCCGACGATCTCGAGCGTCACCGGACCGCTCACAT
>DASZZO010000297.1:0-27466 GCA_035544915.1 Gemmatimonadaceae bacterium
GCCGCGCCAACGAGCTGGAAACGCGCGGGGAACGCCACCGCATGTGCGGCGCGCGCGATCACAACGTGGCCGTCCTCGATGGGCTGTCGCATGGCGTCGAGCACGTGCCGCGGCAGCTCGAGCAGTTCGTCGAGAAACAGCACGCCACGGTGCGCGAGGCTCACTTCGCCGGGGCGCGGCCCCGGCCCGCCGCCAATGAGCCCCGCCATGGAGATCGTATGATGAGGCGCGCGAAATGGCGGCGTATGCGACGGAAGCGCCCCGGGAGGCAGCAGGCCGCCCACCGAGTGAACGGCGACCACTTCCAGAAGTTCCTCCTCGGTGAGCGCAGGAAGGATTCCCGGAAGCCGCCGTGCAAGCATGGTCTTGCCCGCCCCGGGAGGCCCGACCAACAGCACGTTGTGGGCCCCGGCGGCAGCGATCTCCAGAGCGCGCTTGGCGGCCGGCTGACCGATGACATCGGCAAAATCGAGAAGGTCGTCGGCGCCGTTCGGACGAGCCTCGGGGGCGGAGGCAGGGGGCGGCGCGCCCCGGCGCAGCGCGTCTACCAGCGGCCGCAGCGCAGGAGCGCTCGACAGGCGCGCCTGCGCGACCAGGCCAGCTTCCGCGGTGTTGCTCGCGGGGATGACCAATGCGCGCACTCGGGCGCGCGCGGCGGCCCGGGCGATCGACAGCGCACCGCGAATCGGGCGAATGGAGCCGTCGAGCCCGAGCTCGCCCGCCACGAGCAGACCGTCCACGCACCGGGCATCGAGCTGACCCGTGGCGACCAGGAGTCCCAGCGCGATTGGCAGGTCAAATGCGGTGCCATCCTTGCGAACGTCGGCCGGAGAGAGATTGACCGTCACGCGGCGTGACGGTATGTCAAAACCCGAGTTGGTGATGGCTGCGATCACGCGCTCGCGTGCCTCTTTCACGGCGCTTGATGCGAGGCCGACGATCGTCCACGCAGGGAGCCCGGTGACGACGTCCACCTCGACGGTGACGTCGTAGGCTTCGATTCCGAGCACGGCGGCAGAGCGAACGGCGGCGAGCATGCGGGCAACCTGCGGCCCGGCAGGCGCACGGGCGGCATCGATCGTGCGCGCGCAACATCGAAACAGCGCGGTGCGAAAGGTATGCGTCCCAGGAGGCTTGTTGTAGCTTGAACGTCAATGCCGCGCACCACACGGATGCTCCAAGTCTCTCTCGCTCTTGTCGTGGCGCTTTGCGCACGCGGAGGCGGCGCTCAGCAGCCCGGCGCTACGCCGGCGGTCGAGCCAGCACTCGCCAGTTACCTCTCCGCGCGCATCAATGACAAGCCGCCGCCGATGACCGATCGGGCGACGGACGAAAACGGTGTGCAGTACCTCATCGAGTTTGACGAACTGATACTGACGCTCCGCGGCAACCACGACTTTCGCGCCTCCCTCCGCTACCGCCAGACGCTCGCTGCAAAAGGCGATCGCCTGGGGCGCGATCCGATTCAGAAGATGACGGTCTACGGCACCTGGTCCGTGGTAAGCGGGGAAATGCGATTTGTGCCCGACCCCAAGCGCGGCGGAAGTGGCCTCCGCATCCTGGCCGGCACGTTCGGCGGCAACCATATCGAGTTGCCCTTCGACTACCGCAACGGGACGGTCTCGCGACGCGCGAAGGTGGTGCTGGTGAGGAACGACAACATCATCTGAGCACGGTTGCACGGACACATCACGCGCGCCATCGTTACCCGCCATGCGATACATCTCCGCCATTCTCGCGCTCGCAGCACTCGGGGCGTGCAACGACAAGGGAGCGCCCCAGCCCCATTCGGGCACCGGAGCCTCCGCTCCTTCCGCCGCGCTCGTCTCGCCCAATACCGCCACACTTGCCGCCCCCGGCCCCGACAGTTTCACGGCGCGCTTCACCACGTCGCGCGGACTGTTTGACGTGAAAGTCCATCGCGACTGGGCCCCGCTCGGCGCCGACCGGTTCTACCATCTCGTGGACGCTGGTTTCTACGATGGCGTCCGCTTCTACCGCGTGATCGCGGGCTTCGTGGCACAGTTCGGCTCCCACGGTGATCCGGCGGTCGAGCAGGTCTGGCACGATCTCCGCATAGCGGATGACCCCGTGCGCCATCGCAACGAGCGGGGTACCGTCACATTCGCAACCGCGGGGCCGGACACACGCACCACGCAGCTCTTCATCAACGTCGCGGACAACTCGCGACTCGACAAGATCGGATTCGCTCCGATGGGTGAGGTCGTGAATGGCATGTCGGTGGTGGACTCGTTCTACAACGGATACGGCGAGGGCGCACCGGGCGGGCAGGGCCCCGATCAGGGACGCCTCGCCCGCGAGGGCAATGCGTATTTGACCGCACAGTTCCCCAAGCTTGACTACATCGTCTCTGCGCGCGTTTTCGAGGAGTGGTGAAAGAAGTAGTGTCGTCCGCGCGGGTCCTTCGTGCGCCGATCGCGCCGATCGCGCCGATCGGGGTTGTCGCGCTTGTCGTTGCGCTGGTCGTTGCGCTGGTCGCGGTCGCCTGCGCGAAGCCACCGGCGCCGCTGGCCGCTCCCGACCCCGCGCGCCTGAGCGCGCGGGGCCCCGACAGTTTCACGGTCCGTGTCGTGACATCGCGCGGAGCTTTCGAGCTCAGGGCGCATCGTGACTGGGCGCCACGCGGCGCGGACCGCCTCTACTACCTGGCCCATGCCCACTACTTCGACAGCGTTCGTTTCTTTCGCGTGGTCGACAAATTCGTCGCGCAGTTCGGCCTCAACGGCGATACGGCTGTGAGCCGCGCCTGGCGGGACCGCCGCATTGACGATGACTCCGTCGTGCGCAGCAATGTGCGCGGAACGCTGACATACGCCGCCGGGGGCAAGAACACACGCACGGTGCAGCTGTTCATCAACTACAAGGACAACTCCCGGCTCGACACGCTCGGATTCGCGGTCGTCGCACAGGTCGTGAGCGGCATGGACGTGGTCGACGCCCTGTACCAGGGATACGGCGAGGGCCCGCCGCGCGGGAAAGGTCCCGACCAGGCGCGCATCGCGCGCGAGGGCAACGCCTATCTCCGGAAGGAGTTCCCCCGGCTGGATTTCATCATCACCGCGCGAGTGGGCGAGGAGTGGCGCACCCGATGAGCTCTGGCTACCACGAACTGGCCGCCCGGCGCTGGCGGGTTGCCATCATCCTCACGATGGCCGTCATCATCATCTACTTCGGCTTCATCGCACTCATCGCCTATCGCAAGGAGATGATGGGCTCGCTCATCGCGCCGGGGCTGACCGTGGGAATCCTCGTTGGCGCGCTCGTGATCGTTTCGTCGTGGCTGCTCACCTGGTACTACGTGTGGTGGGCGAACTCGCGATACGACGAGCGCCTGGCCGAGCTGAAGGGGCGGGGAGAGTAAATGGCGCCGGATCTCGTGCAGAGTGCGGCCGCGCAGAGCACAAGCATCGGCCAGCCCAACACCGTTGCCATGGCGTTCTTTTTCGTGTTCATCGCCATTACACTCGGCATCACATATTGGGCCGCCCGGCGCACGCGCACCACCGAACACTTCTACGCCGCCGGCCGGTCCATCAGTGCGGGGCAGAACGGGTTCGCCCTCGCGGGCGATTACATGAGTGCCGCGAGCTTCCTCGGCATCGCCGGCCTGGTGTCCACCACAGGATTCGACGGCCTCATCTATTCCACGGGCTGGCTCGTGGGATGGCCGGTGGTCCTCTTTCTGATTGCCGAGCCGCTCCGAAACCTGGGCAAGTACACGTTCGCGGACGTCGTCGCGTCGCGACTGAAGCAGACCCCCGTCCGGCTGGCCGCCCTGCTGGGGACGCTCTCGACGGTGATCTTCTATCTCATCGCGCAGATGGTTGGCGCGGGGACACTCATCAAGCTCATGTTCGGCCTGAGCTATGAGACGGCCGTCGCCATCGTCGGCGCCGCGATGATCGCATACGTGCTTTTTGGGGGGATGATCGCCACGACGTGGGTGCAGATCGTGAAAGCGGGCCTGCTCATGACCGGCGCTGGCGTGCTGGCACTCCTGGTGCTCCTCAAGTTCGGCATGAATCCCCTTGCCCTGTTTGCGGCGGCAAGCGCGAAGTATGGCAGTGCGATGCTCGCGCCGGGCAAGCTGGTCTCGATCCCGCTCGATACAATCTCACTCGGCATGGCCCTGATGTTCGGAACAGCGGGACTGCCGCACATCCTGATGCGCTTCTATACAGTGAAGAACGCCAAGGCCGCGCGCACGTCGGTGTTCTACGCCACCGGACTCATCGGTGTTTTCTATCTGCTCACATTCGTGCTCGGGTTCGGCGCGATGGTGCTGGTCGGGCCGGATGCCATCCGGGCGATTGACAAAGGCGGCAACATGGCCGCACCACTTCTCGCCGAATACCTGGGGGGCACGCCGTTTCTTGGGTTCATCGCAGCGGTGGCCTTCGCGACAATTCTCGCCGTGGTGGCAGGGCTCACACTCTCAGGAGCGGCGGCGCTTTCACACGATCTGTGGACGAGCGTCGTGCGGGGCGGCAGCGCGCGCCCCGGGGAAGAGCTCCGGGTGGCCCGGGTTGCCACGTTCGTGCTTGGCGTGGTGGCCGTCCTCCTCGGCATCACGTTCAAGGGACAGAACGTCGCGTTCATGGTGAGTCTCGCGTTTGCAATCGCCGCCAGCGCCAACTTCCCGGCGCTCGTGCTATCGATTTTCTGGCGGCGTTGCACCACCCAGGGTGCCGTGGCAAGCATGGTGATGGGTACCCTGGGGACGCTGATGCTGATCTACCTATCCCCCGTGATCCAGGTGGACATCCTCAAACACGCCGGGGCGTGGTTTCCGCTCAAGAACCCGGCGGTGCTCACCATTCCGGCAAGTTTCCTGATCGGAATCGTGGTTTCGCTCGTCACATCCGATGCCGGCGCGCTTGAACAGCATGAGGGAAGCGTACGAGAGATGGTCGAGGGGGCCCGGGCGCACTGAGCAGGAGGGCCGGATCGGCCTCAGGGCACGACCGAAGGCTGCAGACGCCCCCGTGCGTCCACCGGCCAGCTTCGCTCCACCTGGTCACCCCGAACGCCGTACATGAGATCGTTGAGGTGCACCACGATACAGACGTGGTTCGGAACGATGCGGACCAGCTCGCCGACCTGAGGCCGCCAGGCGGTCTTCGAAAGGTCCAGAATGCCATGCTCTTCGCTCATCCGCGCGACCAGAACCTCCGGGCGGTCGAGGAGAGCCCCGAATCCCTCGCCCTCAGTGCCGCGCATCGGCTCGCGACCGAGGGCTTTGGCGCCCGCGTCCACCACGGCCTGCCCCGCAACGCTTGTACTCACGACTGTGGCGAGCACTGAGAACGCGCAATCCTCCCAGGCGCAGGCGCCCATGTCGGCCGTGCCGCGATCATTGTAGACATAGGTTCCCGGCCGGAGCTCCGTGACGCCGGCAATCTCGTGCGTGCGCCACATGGTCGGCGTCGAGCCGCCGCTGACCACCGCTGGCGAAACCCCTGCCTGCCCCAGCGCGCCCGTCGCACTCGCCACAGCGGCGCTGAGCGCCGCGAGCTTGGCATCCTGCGAACCAATGCTCTCGCGAATGTGCCCGGGATAGAATGCAATCCCGGCGTACTCGAGTGGAGGGCGCTCGCGCGCGAGTCGTGCAAGGGCGATCGCCTGGTCCCACGCGCTGACGCCCACGCGATGCATGCCGACATCGAGTTCGACCAGGACGCGCACGGGCCGGCCCGCTGCACGCGCCGCTGCCGCGAGCCCTTCGATCGCGGGCACGGAATCAAGCGCCGCGGTCAGCCGCACGTCGTCCGGCAGCGCCATGAGCCGGGCGAGCTTGGACCCGACGGGCGGATACGCCAGCAGAATGTCGCTCCCCACGGCGCTCATGACGGCGGCCTCGGCCGGCGTGGCGCACGTCAGACCGACGGCTCCATTCGCCAGCTGCGCCGCCGCCACCGTCGTCGCCTTGTGCGTTTTGATGTGCGGTCGCAGCGCGAGCCGGTGCTCAGCCGAGTAGGCCGCCATGCGCGAGATGTTTCGCGCGAGCCTGTCAAGGTCGACCAGGGAAGCGGGAGTTTCGAGAGAGCTGAATGGAGCGCCGGGGCTAATCGCGGCAGGCCGATGGACGGGTGTTGCGGATCGTTCCCGCCCGGTAAGCGTCGCCCCGGTCAGCGTCGCCCCGGTCAGAGTCGCCATAGGTAGCTCGCTTTCATGTAGAACGCGTCGTTGCGCCGTGTCATCGTCCGGAAGCCATAAACCTCGGGCTCAGTCAGGTTCGCGCCGTATCCCGCATAGAAGACCGTGCCAGGGGTCGGTTTATATGAGAACAGGAACTCAGTGTGAACACTATTCCTGGTAGTCGCTACCGTGCGCACCCATTGCGCCGATGCGGCGTCATAGACGAGCAGCGGCAAGTTAGTGCGGGAGTCGTCACGCAGGACGTCGGTCTGGTCGGAAAAATACTCGCCGATCACGCGAACGAAGGCATTGCGCATCACCTGGTACTCGACCTTCACGCGAGGATCGCGCTGGCGGCCCGCGCGCGTGCCATCAGTGCGGCGACTGATGTCATTCAGCACGTAGGTGGCACCGATGCGGAGCTGTTCCGAGGCGCGCACATCGGCGCTCAGGCTCCAGTATCGTATATGCGCCGACGACCATTCGTAGAAATTCTCATCCTGGCCCCAGATATACAGCGCCGTGAACGACAGGAACTTGGTCTGCGGGGTCGAGAGCGAGAACACCCAGTCACGGTTCGGCAGCCGGGGCGTTCCGGTGAATGCGAGCGTATCGCTCGGCAACCCGCCGGCCCTGGGCTGCTCGATGCGGTACCGCCTGTTGTAGAATGCCGGGTCGTACCCGAAGGACTCGAGGAGCAAGTACGCTCCTGCCGTCCAGCCGCCGCGGAGTTGCGCGTTGAAGTTGAAGTGCAGCTTTTTGTCGCGCGCGTCGCCACTATGGAAGAAGTTGCGGTACGCCCAGAGGCCGTCGACGAGCATGTCCGCACTGAACTGCTCGATGGGAGCCCCGCGAGCGCCAAACCAAGCATACCGGGGATGGGCGTTCGCATGCACTTGCCCGGTGCGCGAGATGAAACCGCTTTCGGTAATGAAGTCGTCGGCTATACCGTTCAGGCTCGTCGTCCAGCCGAAGGTCTTTCCGCTGCGATTGAAGCGAGCGTCCCACAGGGGCGCATTGGTGCGCACGCCTCGTCGCTGCGTGGCGCTCCCCACAAGCTGGAACTGCATAGCATAGATCCCTCGCGATACGAGCCGGCCATCCACGCCCAGCACCCGGTTCCAGTTGGCGCCGTTCTCGCGATCCGTGTAGACGAGCCCCAGTCGAGACTGCCGCCCGACATCCCGCTGCAGCCGCACGATGTTGAACACCGGGTTGTCACGGCCGCTCGTCGACGCACTCGCGGCGTCAACCGCCGAGAGAAAGGCGAGGCTGGAGCCCGCAACCTTTCCCGCGAGCTTCGCTGCCGCGACGGGCTGAACGAGGCGCCGGGTATAGACAAGCGAGTTGGGTGTTGAGAACTGTTCCAGGCCGTCCAGGAAGAACGGCCGTTTCTCGGGGAATGAAAGCGCCTGCCGCGGGTCGAATGTGATCTGTGCGGCGTCGGCTTCCACCTGCGAAAAATCGGGATTGGCCGTCCCATTCAGCGTCAGGTTGTTGGTGATGCCCCAGCGTACCGTGGCGCCAAGCTTGGGGCTCTGCGCCGCATAGCGCCACGCGCCTGGGGTGGTGGCGCCCGCATCCGGAAGGCCCTCGGTGCGCTGGGTAAGTTCGGGCGTCACCTCCATGACGAGCCCGCGATCGAGGTCCGTGAGTCCCTCGAGCGTGCCCGACTGTGCGAGGAACGAAGCCGCGGCGCGCCGCGCCGGGGCCCAACTGTATTCGTACCCGCGATACTGCACCTTGCGCACGACGTTGATCCCCCACGTCTGCACGGCCGCTGACTGGTACTTGAGACTCTTGAAGGGAATACGGATTTCGATCTCGTACCCGAAGTCGGTCAATCTCCCCTTTGACTGGAACACGTAGTCAGGACTCAGGTCCGGCGTCTCGCGCGCCTGCACTGCACCGCTGGTGAATCCACCGCCTTGCAGGGTGCCCTGCTCCACCAGGATGCCATCAGCCTGGACGCCGAGCGGATTCGCCATGAACACCGTCGCCTGACGGCCATCGTTGAACGTGCTCAGGAGGATCTGGATATAGTCGTCCTGCGAGATCTTGTCCCGGTCCGCAAGAGTTGCGTGCACCTGATCGCGCGGCTGAAAGGCGCGAATGCCGAAGTGGATGGCGGTTGGGGAATACCACACCAACACCTGTGTGGAATCCGCGGCCGGAATGCCATCTTGCGGCGTATACTGGGAGAAGCCGTTCAGCAGGGCCGCCGAGGCCCACACGGGCTCGTTGAGCGCGCCGTCGACCACGATGGTGGCATCGAGTCGGGGAATCTTCACGGTCAGCTCGCGCGCGCGTCCGTTGAACACCAGGCCGCCCGGTTCGATTTCCGGCGGCGCGGCGAGCGCGGCCAGCAACAACGGCAGGATGAACATGCTGAACGCTAACGAAACGCGCGTCGACCGCCATAATTGAGGACCATGAGTGAGACCGTTCAACCCCCGGGCGTCCCGGGCGCGGTTCCCCGCGTGGAGGACAAGGGCGATCTCGGTTTCGGCGCCGTAGCGGCGACCGACAGCCGCCGGCGGTTGCTCAACAGGAACGGCACCTTCAACGTGCGCCGCGTGGGGCTCGGCTGGCTCGAGGCCGAAAGTCCCTACCACTCGGCGCTGGGGATGACCTGGCCCAGGTTCCTCGGCTACGTCGTTCTCGTTTACGTCTCGATCAATGTGGTGTTCGCGGCGGCATTCCTGTTGTGCGGTTCCGGCGCATTGGTGGGGGCCGGACCGAATGAAATGGGCGGTGCGTACTGGCGCGCCTTCTTCTTCAGCGTAGAGACGTTCGCAACCATCGGTTACGGTGACATCAGTCCGGTGGGCTTTCCCGCGCACATGGTGATGGTGACCGAGTCGCTCGTGGCGCTCATGAGCCAGGCGCTCATCACCGGCCTGCTCTTCGCCCGCTTTTCCCGCCCGACGGCCGCCATCCGATTCAGTGCGAACATGGTCGTTGCTCCGTATCGGGGCGGGCGCGCCCTGATGTTTCGCATCGCCAACCGCAGGGCCAACGAGATCATCGATCTCGAGGCCCGGGTAAATTGCAGCTGGATTGGAAACGACGCGCGCGGAACGGGACGGCGCTTCGAGCAGCTGGCGCTGGAGCGATCTACCGTCGTGTTCTTTCCGCTCTCATGGACGCTCGTGCACCCTATCACCGAGGAGAGTCCGCTCTGGGGATCGGGCGATGCCGAACTGCGCGCGCAGGACTTCGAGTTCCTCATACTCATCAAGGGCACGGATGAAACGTTCGCGCAGCAGGTACACGCGCGGTCGTCGTACAAGGCCGGCGAGATCGTGTGGGGAGCCAAGTTTCGCAACGTGTTCAACCCACCGGACGAGCATGGAATCCTGTCGGTCGACGTGGGGCGCATTGACGAGTACGACAGGGTGGAACTTCCGCACTGAAAACGTCCGTCGAGAGGGCAGACTGCAATCGAGAGTCGAGGGTCGAGGGTTTAGAGTGCTGTCCAGGGTCGGGAGTCGAGCGTTCGTGAGTCCTCTCTTGCGAGACGAGTACGAACTCGCGGCTCCAGTCTGCCGTCAGCAAGCTTTCACCTCCTGACCTTCAACTCTCGCCTGCCCCTCCCTTCTTCACCGTCCGTGCTGCTACATGCGGTGGATGATGCCGTTTTTTGGCTGCTGCCGTGCGCCGCCTGAGCTCGGCGGCCGAGAGCGGCGCCAGGATCGTGCCGCGGCACCGGCGCGCTCCACAGCGGCAAGCGTAGAGCGTGGTTTCCTCCTCTTCCGTCTCGGTGCCGTCGCGCGTGTATGCGTAGTCATACGTGAGTTCTTCGCCCGCGGGGATGGACCGGAGGGCGTCAACGAATACGCGTCCGCGCTCGATCACCGACTCGCAGTTCGGCTCGCAGGAGTGATTGATGAAGCGCGAGTCGTTTCCGCCTTTCGTCGCGTCGATGACCGTCGACCGATTCACGGCGAACAGGAACGTGTGGTGCTTGTGGTCAGCGTGGTCGTCATAGCGCGCGTCGGCGGCCGCGTGCGTCATGCGCTCTCCGACGTATTCGACGAGGCGCTCCCCCCTTTTTATCCGACGCACCGCGAAGGCGCCCTTGCCGGCAATCCTCGACGACCGGATTTCGAATGCGGGCCCGTCGCTACACCTCACCTCGCGACGCGCCATGCCAGGGCCATTCCCAGGTAATAGTTGCGCAGCGGCGCGGGTTCGAGTACTCGCTGCAAGGCGCCGTTCAGCGTCACCGAGCCCACATACGCCTGGTTGAGCACGTTGTTCACGGCAGCAAAGGGCGCCAGCCGAAAGTCGCCCGCGGTGCCGCTCCAGCCCGCGCGCATATTGAGTGCGCCTCTTCCCCAATCCTCCACGCGAATGGTGTTCTTGTCATCGGCAAACAGCGAGGAGCTCCACGTGTGGTCGAGATCAAACGTCGTGGCCCGCCAATGCGCGCGGAGACCCAGCCTCACGTATCGGTCCGGCACGCCCGAGACCTTCTTGCCATCGAGCGTGTCGGTGACGGCTCTGTTCGGCACGCGATACAAGACGAAGCGATAGCGGGCCTCAGTCCACGCCACGTTGCCGTCGAGCCAGCGTGCCAGGCGCGAGGCCAGGCCGATTTCGGCGCCGTCATTCCGCGTGCGCCCGGCATTCCGGAAATAGGCTCGTCCGTTCGTTTCGAGGTATTGGACGATGGCGTCGTCGGCGGACGACCGGAATAGACTCACGGTGTAGCTCAACCGATCGCCGACTGTGCCGCGTGCCCCGCCCTCAAGTGTCCGAACACGTTGCGGCCCCAGGTCCGGGTTGAAACCGCCGGCGCCGTCCGCCCTGGCGTTGAGTTCGGTGGTCGTGGGCGTCTCGAAGGCCGTCGAGTAGTTGACGTAGGGTGCGAGCGCGGCCGACATGAGCCAGGTCGCGCCCAGGTGTCCCGTCGCGGCAGTCATGTCACGAGAGCCGCTGTGGTCTACTTTGTCGCCCCGGAAGTGATCCCTCACCTCGAATCTCAGCTTGTCCCATCGGGCGCCCGCACTGAGCGAGAGTGGCGACATCGGTGACCATTGCAGTACGGCAAACGGACCCAGGGAGATTACGCTCTCGTCCTGGTCGAGTTGCAGCGTGTCGGCCGCGGTCCTGCGCTGACCTCCGGTCGCGCGCCAGTTGCGGCGCACATCGAACGAACGCTGAATGTCGAAGCCGCCGCCGAGACGTGGTGCGCGCCCTTCCCCTCCGCACGCGCAGAGTGGTTGCGACGCATCGAGACGTGCGCCCGTCACCCACCGGTTGAGCGTGGAATATGTGCCCACGTTCGCGGCGGCCGTTCCGGCGGGGGAGGTGGCAAGGGGATTGTCCAGAAAGCGGCGCACGACGTACGTGACGACAGCCCACTCCCCGCCGTCGCCTCGGGCGTGACGCATGCGCAGCGAGTATTGCGATTGCAGCAGCGACTTGTTCGCGCCGCGCGCAATGTTCGGAGCTGCCGCGGAGTCGCGATTGAGGGCGTACTCTGCCGGCGTAAGCGCTCCCGGATTGAGTGCCGTCGGCATGTCGGCGTGGCTCGCGCGCAGCGAGAGCATGGTGGATGACGTCAAATCATAGTCGAGCGCGCCGATCAGCTGTCGCACGTCGGCGCTGCTGTACTGGCGGAAGCCATTCAGCGTGGTGCGCGACAGGGAAATCGAGCCTGCGGCCGCGCCCGCCCGTCCGGCAGTGCGAGATTGCACTTTGGTGAGCCCGAACGAGCCGCTGGTCACGCGGAGCAATGTCTCCAGCCGGTCGGGCGCACTCATGTCGGTGGTGATCGCGATAACGCCGCCCGACCCATTGCCATACATCGACGACGCAGAGCCGCGCAGCACTTCGACTCGCGATACGTCGGCAAGGTCGACGTTGGTGAGCTGGTTCTGGCCATCGGGCAGCGACTGCGGCACACCATCGAGCAATACCTTCACTCCGCGAATGCCGAAGTTTGCGCGCGCGCCGGCACCGCGGATCGAGAGCCGCTGATCCAGCGAATAGTTGTAACGATTCGCGACGTATACACCGGGGATGTTCGGCAGGGCCTCGTCGAATCCCAGGGTAGCCTGCGCGCGGTTGAGCTCCGACTTGTCCTGCACGCCCACAGCCCAGGGTGCGCGAAGCGCGCCCTGGGGGGAGCGCGTGACGGACACGCGAATGCCTTCCAGCCGCGGCACGGCTGACGAGTCCGCCCTCCGGCCGTTGAGCGTGGAATCACGCCGCAGGGAATCTGGGCGCTGTCCCCCGAGTGACGCGACCGCACACGCGATCAGGGCAAGCGAAGCCACCGGTCGGCGCATGCGGTCGAAGAAGCGCTCGATTTTCCGCCGGACCGCACCGCCGATCGGCGCGCGCGCATCGTCGGAGAGTGCCTGACGTGATACGCTCTGCCATTCGCGGCGCATCTCGGCCGCGTCCGCAAAGCGCTGGTCCGGATCGGCCGCCATGCCGCGGCGAAGCCACGCCGCCACGACGGGTGGAAACTTTGACAGATCCAGGGAGCCCGAGAGTTGCAGGGCGAGAATCGCCCGGGCGTCGTTTCCAGCGAACGGCGCCGCGCCGGTGAGTGCGTAATACACGATCGCCGCCACGGCAAAGAGATCGGCTGCAACGCCCTGCGGTTCACCCAGCAGTTGCTCGGGAGGCGCGAACGAGGGCGTTCCACTCGAGCCTGCCCACTCGTCGCCCATCGCGTTGGCAATGCCGAAGTCGGCAATACGCCAGCGCCGATAGCGGTCGATCAACATGTTCTCGGGCTTCAGGTCACGGTGGATGATACCGGATTCATGCGCCGCATGAAGCCCGTCGAGGACTGCGTCAACCTGGGGGGCAATCTCTGCGAGCGTGCGTGGGCCCGACCGCCGCACAAGGTCGGCCACTGATCCCTCATCTTCGAGTTCCATGATGTACCAATGCACATCGCCCTTGGAATCCCAGTCATAAATCGGGACGATGGCGGGGTGCTGCAGCCGCGCGGCCATCTGGGCTTCCCGCCGGAAGCGCGCCACCGCGGCGTCGCTCCGCGCGACAGTCTGGTGCAACATCTTGAGCGCGACTTCGCGCTGAAGCGTGAGGTCCCGCACGCGCCATACGGAGCCGAACGTGCCCGATCCGAGTGACGAGAGCACCTCGTAGTCATCGCCCGTGGCCCAGCGCAGCCGCTCTTCGTCGCTGACGGCGCGGTACTCGCCGGACGCAATCTCCACGCCCCCGAGCCCGGGGGTGCCGGAACTGGATATCTTTTCCACCGTCCGAAGGAGCGACGCGACCGAGTGAAAACGCCGCTCCGGATTGGGGGCGAGGGCGCGATCGATCAGCTCGCCAACGTTCGCGGGACAATCGGAGCGCACCCAGCGGACCGGCGGAATGTCTTCGCGCGGCGGAAGTTCGCCAGTGAGGATTGCGAAGCAACTCGCGGCCAGCTGCCACTGGTCCGTTGCTGGAGTCGGATGCCACTCGAGCGCGCCCCACTCGCGCGGCGCAGGAGTGAGGAGCGGGTCCGGCCGCACGTCGCCCGGCATTTCATCCCGCGGCAGCGCCCACTGCCACCCGAGGAGCCACACGCGGCCGGTGGGCGTGACATAGACGGTGTCCGGCGAGAGCGCGCCGTGCGTCTGCCCTGCGTCGTGCAGGTATGCCACCGCGCTTCCCACCGCGCGCAACACTCGCAGCATATAGGGCACGGTTTCCGTACCCAGCCGGCGGAGCCGGGCACCGACGGTCTCGCCCGCGATCCATCGCCGCAGGTATCCGGGCCCGCGCCGCGAGGTCTCCGTCGGCGTCCAGAAGTGGTACGTCGTGGGAATCGCCGGATGGTTGTGATGCGCCAGATGGCGCGCCTCGTGAAAGAGCCATGCCGAATGCGCAGGCGCCGGCGCAGTGACGAGAGCGAGGGAGCGCCCGAGCGCGTCGACGATTTCCTGTGCGTGGCGATGGTTGGCGTAATACCCGCCCTCGCCCCACTGCCAGCCGGGCGGAAGCTGCCACCCGTCGAGGTGGGGAGGGATGCCAGTCGTGCGTGTGCCCTGTGTCGGTTCTCCGTTCATCGCGCCTAAAGCTGTCTGGGCGCGTCGGCAGGAACCAGTGCGATGCGAACGATGGTTCCGGTGCCCGTCGGGACGCGCTCATCCGACACGCTCTCGACGGCAATCGTGCCGCCCCAGCTTTCGATCATGCGGCGCGTAATCGCAAGGCCCAGACCGCTTCCGCTCGTGCGTGTGGAGAAGTGCGGCTCGAAAATGCGGGGCAAAACGGAGAGCGGAATGCCGTGTCCGTCATCCTTCACGCTGATGCTCACCATGCCGTCCTCGCGTGACACGACAACGTGCACGCGCTTCGGGCTGGCGTGTCGCGCGTTCTCGAGCAGGTTGAGCAGCACTTCCCGCAACTCCGTGTCATTCGCCAGCGCGAACAGCGGCGCACCGGCGCCCTCCGCGTGCCATTCCACGTCGGGACCGCCAAGCTCTTCGAGGTGCACCACGCCTTGCACCGCTTGCGCCACATCGACCGGCTCGGCTGGCGTGCGCTCGTCGGGAGCCGTGCCGTATCGGCTGAAGGCACGGGCGATTTCGTCCAGCCGGTCAATCTCGGCCAGCACGCGCGCCACATTTTCGTCGAGCACGCGCTCGAAGTCCACGCGTGGATCGTGCCGGGCGCGCCGCAGATGCTGCATGCCCAGTCGCATCGGCGTGAGCGGATTTTTTATCTCGTGGGCGACCTGGCGCGCCATCTCTCCCCAGGCCAGCACGCGCTGGGCACGAGCCTCCTGCTCCCGTCCTTCCGCCAGGTCGTGCGCCATCTGCCGGAACGCGCTGAAGACCGGGCGGAATTCCACCGGCGGCTCACCTTCGAGACGTGGTTCGCGCTCGCCCGCCGCGAGGGCGAGGGCGCCGGACTGCAGCGCGCGGATGGGGCGAGAAAGCTGCCGCGCGGCCAGCTCCGAGAGCCAGAGGGCCGCGAGTGCCCCCACCGCCGTCGCGAAGAGGACCAGAATGCCCAGGTCCCGCCGGCGACGGTCGAGCGCAAGATCGCTGGTCCGGGCCGGAGCAGCCAGCACGAATCGTGTGTCGGCCGTGACGCTGACAGTCCGGAACCCAAAGCGCATCGGCGTATTCCCCACTCGCTCCTCGGCACTGGCCGTCACCTGGTCGCCTTCGGCGATCGTCCGCTCGGCCGACGCCGGAATGAGGCGCCCGACCGGAGCGAGCACGTCGTACAATGGATCGCTCGTGCCGACCAGCACGCCATTGGCGTAGAGCAGCAGCGGCGTGCCAAAGCGCTCAGCCAGCGCCGGGAGTTGCACAGTATCAGAAGCGGCCGTCACGCCGCGAAGCGTCTCCCACACGAGGAGGTCGCGCGCCTGGCTGTCGTCGCTCTGCAGGCGCCGGTAGCTCCATGCCGCGAACGCGGCAGCCGGCAACACGAAAAATGCGAACAGCACGACCGTGAGCCGCGCGCGATAGCTGCCGAGCCAGCGCCTGCGCCGCATCCGCATCCATCTTCCGAAGGCGCCATCGGCGATGACGAGCAGCAGCCAGAGTAGCGCGAGTGCGCCCAGATCGAGGAACACGACCAGCGCACCGCGCGTGCCGAGCGCTTCATATGCGCGCAGTTCGACGGTCGCATGCACGTTGGATACCCGTCCTCCCACTCCGGAGAGAAACAGGTCGCCGTGGAGCTCGGTCCCCCTCTTGACCCATTGAAGGGCCGACGAGATGTAAGCACCCATCCCAGCCGGGTTGAGGGTGAGCGAGTACGGCGGATCGGTCGTGGGCGGCGCGCCGAGTCCGATGAGGGCGCCAAACGGATCCGGCTGAAGGAGGCGCGTCCGTGGGGCCACGACTACGGTCGTGACCGAGTGGTCCACGTGAGGGAAGGCGAGCACGAGATAGAGACCGGGCTCACCCAGCGTCTCCCTGAGGATCGGCTGAACAGCGCCGATGGCCTCGCGCGCAAGAAAGTCGATGCCCGCCGCCTTGCCCGGTCCCAGGCCGACTCGCAAGTCGGCAATGATGCGTCCGAGTGGATCCCAGCTCGTCAGCTCCACCGGGTAATCGCCACTGGCGAGGTCTGACGCCGCGTAGCGGAGCAGCAGCTCGGGACGACTCTGCGGCGCGCTCGCCACGTCGAGCTGCGCGGAAAAGCGCCGCAGAAGCGCCGCCGCGGCGGGATCGCTGACATTCAAGCTCGCGATATCGCGCTCGGCGAGCCCAACGCGCGCGCGGACAGATTGCCCCCACACGAGGGCCACAGCCCCACACGCCGCAACGACGGCGACGGGCAGGACCGCACCGCGCGCGCTCCGCGCAAACGCGAGTGCCGCGATAGCCACCACCCAGAGTGCCGGGTACCACTGCGGATACACGCCGGGGGCATTCATGACTGCCGGCGCGAGAAGCGCCGCGGCCGCGGCAATGGCCGGCGCAAGCCAGCGCGGAAGCCCCCGGCGCGCGCCGAGCGCCGCCTGTCCAGCCGTGACGCCGGCCAAGAGCACCGAGACCGCGGCCAGAAAGAGCGTCACCTCCCACCCGAGCCACATCGCGACCGTTGCACCCGTCGCAGGGAACTGAATCCCCCTCGCAAAACTGCCGAGAAGGAACGGGCCAACACCGGCGATCCCCACAACCGCCAGGAGCGCCTGTGCGCGCGTGACCGCTCGCAGGCGCGCCCGCAACGCGGCCAGCATCCCCAGCAGGACGATGGCGCACGTGATGGCGAGCGCGCCGACGCTGCCGGTGAAGGGGCCGCCCGCGTCGACGTAGAAGAGGGCGGGATCGAACAGCGGCGAGACATTCGAATAGTCCGAGAGCGGAACGAGCGCGACCACCGCGAGGGCAACGGCGAGCGGCACGAGCCGGCTCCCCACGCCATCAGCCTGCCGCCACACGGCCGCCACGAAAAAGGCGAGCGCAAAGGCCAGCGCCAGACCACCCCGGGTGCGCCCGCGCTCCAGTGCACGCGCCGCAAGCACGCCACCTGTGGGCGCCAAGGCGCGAACTCCGAGCAGTGGAAGTCCCGCTGCGTGGACCACAGTGAACGAGTCGCTCACTGCGCCTGACGGATCGACGAACGCGAACCCGTCCACGCCGAACCGCCGCGCCAGCGGCGTGTCGAACGCCGTCATGATCGAATTGGCGGGCCGCACCGCATGCACCAGCGTCTCCGCGCGCGCGCGGTCGCTGCCGCGGCCGGCTATCGCATAGATGACGAGATAGAAGGGTGTTCCCACGGCCCCGACCGGGCCCGGAAACGAGTCCAGTGGCGCCATGACGCGGCCTGACCACGCCACGGGAGGCTCTCGCCCTCCTCGTGTGAGCACGACGGAGCGCGAGCGCGATTGGCCCCGCAGCCCGTCGAGATGTGCGAACGCTGCGGCCGGTTCTGCCGGTGCATCGAGCGCGCCGAGCGCGAGCCGCTGCAACTCGGCCGCTTCGACGGCGATGGCGGCGGCCATCGCCGCGGTTGCCCGCTCGCTGAGGTCGGCACCGGCCACCGCCGGAGTGCGCACGTATGCGTTGTTTGCGTGTTGCGCGCGAACAGCGACCACGACGAAGACGGCCGCGCACACGGCGAAGGCGGGACGATTCCACTCGTGGCGACCGCGCCACGCGAGCGCGATGCTGCAGACCGCGGCGACCACGCTCCCGATCAACGCTCCGGTTGACGGCTGGCGCAGCCAAGCCGCCGCACCGAGCGCAGTAAACGTCGCAGACAGCGCCCACCAGAACCCGGAGCGTGGAGTCACGTCAGGAGTATATCACGCAAAGGCGCGGTCTACAGTGCGGCACACAGGTGCCGCCGCCACTTCGATATGTTTGGTGGATGCATTCGAGGAGCATTGCCGCCGCCGTGATCCTGCTCTCGCATCCACCCCCAAGTTCCGCCCAGGTCACCTCGGTGGATGAGGGAAGCTTCACGCTGATGAGGGCAGGCGAGCGTGTGGGGCGCGAGGACTTCTGGATCCGGAGCGCACCGGCTTCGGGCGGCCAAGTGCTCGTCGCACAGGGAACGATTGTGCTCGGCTCCCGGCGCGTAAAGCCGGGGTTGAACGCTGACACGAGTGGATCGATTCTGCGGTTTCAGAGCGAAGTGCGCCGGGATGGCCGTGTCGTGGAGTCTTACAGCGGGCAGACGACGCGCGATCACTACGCGGCCCGAACACAGCGTGCCAACGGCGAATCGGCGCGTGAGTTCAGATTGCCTGCGGGCACCGTCGCCGCGGACGACGACGTGATCCACGAGCTCTGGTTCGTCGTTCGCCGTGGCGCCGGCGCGACCGTTCCAGTGCTGGTGCCCGGCCGAAACGTAGTTGAAAGGGTGCGCGTAGAGTTTGTGGGCGACGAGCGTGTCGCCCTAGACGTGCGCGAGCTGGACGCCCGGCACATCACGCTCAGGACCGACGGCAGCGGAGTCCGGCGAGACGTATGGATTGACGCCCGGGGACGAATCCTCAAAGTGGCAATTCCGCATGAAAAACTGGTGGCGCTGCGTGAAGATCTACGCTGATCACCGGGCGCTGAAACCTGCCAGCCGAGTCCTCCGTAAGACCATCCGTACCCCACCCAGGATCCACGAACGATGCGCAAGCTGTTGTGTGGCCTTCTCTTTGCCGTCACGGCACCAAGCGGGGCACAGATCTCCCCGGGACCATCGCTCACGCTGGATGAGGCGCTCCGCCTCGCACGTCAGAACAATCCAGTCTATTTGCAGGCCATCAGTGGACGGAGGCGCGCAGAGACTGCGCTGCGGTCGGCCTACGGCGTGCTGCTGCCCTCCGCCAGCACAACGTTCGGGTCCGCGTACCGCCAGGGCAAGCCGCAGTTCTTTCAGGGCGTCGCGTTCGGAGCAAACTCCGACGTGCTCTCGTCGTCGTGGGGCCTGAACTTCAGTTATACGATCAACCCCGGCGCAGTTGCGGCCCTGCGGACCGAGCAGGCATTGCTCGAGGCGGCCGAATACGACCTGACCGGAGCCGAACAGAGCCTCAAGGCAGCGGTGACGCAACAGTATATCCTGACGCTCCAGCTCGTGGCGCGTGCCGCGCTCCAGGACACGCTCGTAATTTCCAACCAATTGCAACTCGACCTCGCCCGGGCCAAGGCCGGCGTGGGCTCCGCCACTTCACTCGACGTCAAGCGCGGCGAAGTGGCGGTTGGGCAGCAACAGGTGGCGGCCCTGCGGGCGCACAACGCTGCAGACGTCGCCGTGTTGCAGCTGATTCAGCTGATTGGTGTGCCCATGCCCCCACCCATCCAGCTCACGTCGACGTTTGTCATCAGCGAGCCGACTTTCGATGTTAGCCAGCTCCTCGACATGGCCAAGAACGGCAATCCCGCGTTGCGGGCCCTTCAGTCACGCGAGACCTCTGCGTGGGCGACATATCGGGGGGCGCGAAGCCAGTACGTGCCGTCCCTCAGCCTCAACGCGAACTTCGGCGGCTCGACCCAGAAGTTCAAGGACGGTGAGTACCTCGTGAATCAGGGGCTGACCCAGACACGCGGCGCGCGGTCCGACTGCTTTACGACGGACTCGCTGCGCCGAGGCGCGGGGCTGCCGTCCATCGCGGGAAAGTGCAATGCGATCCAGTTCACCGATACGCAGGCAAGCGCGCTGCGCGCGAGTAATGACGCCTTTCCGTTCCGGTTCACGTCCAATCCCTATAATTTCTCCCTGACGCTCTCGCTGCCGCTGTTTGATGGATTCGTCCGCGAGCAGCGCATACAGGACGCGGCCACCTCTCGTTCCGACGCGCGCTACAACATCCGCGCCCAGCAACTCAAGCTCACCGCCGATGTCACGGCCGCGTACATGACGCTTGTGGCGGATTACCGCGCCGTGAAGCAACAGGAGATCAACGTGCAGTCGGCGCGAGAGGCACTGCAACTGGCGCAGGAGCGGTATCGCGTCGGACTCAACAGTCTCGTGGACCTGCAAGCCGCGCGCTCGGATTACGAGACTGCAGAGGCGGGTCGCATTGACGCCGTGTTTGAATACCACCGAGCGTACTCGGCGCTGGAAAGCGCTGTTGGCCGCGCCCTTCGCTAGCCGAGGACCGACATGAGCAAGAACGTGAAGTACTCGATCGCGGGCGTCGCGGCGCTCGCCATTGTGGGTGTACTGGTACTCGCGGCCGCCAAGAAGAGCAACAAGGCGACCGAGGTTCGCGTGGAGGACGTGCAGAAGCGCGACCTCGTCGCCTCGGTCACGGCAAGCGGCCAGGTACGCCCGCACCTGAAGGTGGACCTGTCCTCCGACATCTCAGGCAAGATCGTGAAGCTTTCGGTGAAGGAGGGCGAAATCGTGCAAAAGGGGCAGTTCCTGCTGCAAATCGACCAGCAGCAGTACGAGGCCGCGGTCCTGCGGTCCGACGCGGCACTTGCAAACGCGAGGTCGTCATTGACGCAGGCGCAGGTCAACCTGACCCAATCGCAGAGCACCTACCGGCGCCTGATGGAGATCCGGAACAGCAACCCCAACCTCGCATCCGCCGCTGAGATTGAGGCGGCGAAGACGGCGGTCGACGTGAACGCGGCGCTTGTGGACGCCTCGAAACACAACGTCGAGCAGGCCGACGCAGGGCTCAAGGACGCCAAGGTCGCGTTGGGCAAGACGACGATCTTCGCCCCCATGACCGGGCGCGTTACCCGGCTCAACGTGCAGAATGGCGAGACGGCGATACAGGGCACGCTGAACAAGGACGCTGCCACGCTGCTCACCATCTCGGACATGTCCGTCCTCGAAACAAAGGTGAAGGTGGATGAGACCGACGTTTCGCGGATCAAGCTCGGCGACTCGACCGTGGTGCAGCTCGACGCCTTTCCCGACACGACCTTTCTCGGCAAGGTCGTGGAGATATCAAACAGTTCGGTGAAGGCTGCGGTCGGATCGACCACCGACCAGGCCATCGACTACGAGGTGACCATCCGGCTGCTCAACCCGCCAAAGGATACCAAGCCCGATTTCTCGGCGACGGCCAAGATCATCACCGATTCACGCAAGGACGTGCTTTCGATTCCGATCATCGCGCTCACAGTACGGGAGAACGAGGCGCTCAACGCATCCGATACCGCACAGCGCCCAGGCAAGGTGCAAAGCACGACCAAGCAGGTAGGCAAGAAGGATGTCGAAGGCGTGTTCGTGGTGGGCAGTGACAACAAAGTGACCTTCCGCCCCGTAAAGGTGGGGATTGCCGGCGAGAAGCACTTCGAAGTGCTCAGCGGACTGAAGGAAGGCGAGAAAATCGTGGGCGGCACGTACCAGGCGATCCGCGATCTCAAGGACGGCACGCTCGTGCGCGACATGAAACAGCCTGTCAAGAAGCCGGGGAGCCCCAAGCCGTGAGTCAATCCACCGACGAAGTCGGGCTCAGCGTTACCGCCGAGCGGCAGGCCGTCACGCAGGCCGCCGGCGCGGCACCGGATAAGGACTGGGTCATAGTGACTCGGGGCCTCAAACGTGAATACGACATGGGCGGCGAAATCGTCAGGGCGCTCCGAGGCGTGGACCTCGCCATTCGCCGCAATGAATACGTTGCCATCATGGGCCCGTCAGGGTCGGGCAAGTCCACGCTCATGAACCTGATCGGCTGCCTCGACACGCCCAACGCCGGCGAGTACTGGCTCAACGGTGAGCTCGTATCGCAGAAGAAGGATGACGAGCTCGCGCGCGTGAGGAACAAGGAGATCGGGTTCGTCTTCCAGACATTCAACCTGCTGCCCAGGGCGAGCGCGTTACATAACGTGGAGCTTCCGCTCGTGTACGCGGGCGCCGGTTCTGCGGAAAGGCGCGAACGCGCGATGGCGGCGTTGGAGAGCGTGCAGCTCGGCGATCGGTACAGCCACCGCCCAAACGAGCTCTCGGGCGGCCAGCGCCAGCGCGTGGCCATTGCGCGAGCTCTCGTCAACCGGCCGTCGATCCTCCTTGCCGACGAGCCCACCGGGAACCTCGACTCCACGACGTCCGAGGAGATCATGCGGGTGTTCGAGCATCTCGCATCGACCGGACAGACCGTCATCATGGTAACGCACGAGCCCGACATCGCATCTCACGCGCGACGCGTTGTGGTGTTACGTGACGGGATCATCGCCAGCGATGATCGACGGGAGAGGTTCGCGGCGAAGCTGGGAATCTGAAAAGGGCAGTCGAGAGTGGAGGGTTGAGAGTTGAGAGTCGAGAGCCAGGAGTTGTGAGTTTTCGGCTTTCAACTCTCGACGCATGGCTTTCAAACTCCGAACTCTCGACCCTCGACTCTCAACTCTCGACTGCCCTCTTGAAACTCGTCCACTCCGCTCAGCCGTAGTGTTTCTATGCCCTTTCTCGAAGCAATTCGCCTCGCCCTGAATACCATTCGGGTGCAGAAGCTCAAGAGCTTCTTCACGCTCCTGGGCGTATGTATCGGGGTGATGTTCCTCATTGCCGTCGTGTCGATCGCTGACGGCATGGGGCGGTACATGGAAGAGGACCTCGTTGGCAAGATTATCGGCATCAATACTTCGAGCTCCGCTACCGCCAGAACATCAACGTGGGCGACGTAGACGAATCGGTCTGGCTTGAGTACCGCAAGCGGCCGCGCATCATGGTGAGCGACGTGGAGCCGGTGGTCGACGTTCTCCCGGCAGGCACGCGGGGGCGATGGCGTCCGAGGACAACCTCAAGGTGCGGTCTGTGTATTCCGGGCCGCGCAATGGGCACGTGTTTGCCGTCGATGGCGCGTACTTCGAAATCAGGAAACGCGGCGTCACCAGCGGGCGGCGTTTCACGCAGCAGGAGCTGACGTACGGTGAGAACGCCGTGATACTGGGCCCCCTGCTGGCCATCGCCTTTACGGGTATACTTTTTGGCGTGCTGCCTGCCGCCCGCGCGTCCAGATTGGATCCGTGGACGCGCTTCGATATGAGTAGCGACGTAGCGATGAGTAGCGACGTAGCGCGGCAAGGCTGATGCCCTTTCTGGAGGCCATCCGCCTCGCGCTCGATACCATCCGCGTCCAGGAGCTCAAGAGTTTCTTCACGCTGCTGGGCGTCATGATCGGCGTCATGTTCCTCATCGCGGTCGCATCCATCGTGCAAGGCATGAGTGACTATCTTACGAACGATTTCGCCGCACGCATTCTCGGGGTGAACACGTTCACCGTCCGCCGTCGCCCCGGCTTCAACCACAATACCACCGATGAGCAGTGGCGTGAGTTCCAGCGGCGTCCGCGGATCTATCCCGCGGATGCCCAACTGGTGCGATCGGTGCTCCCGTCCGGCAGTCGATCCGCTGTGGAGAATCAGTCATTCCTCTATGCCGTGTCGCAGTACGCGCGACCGAGGCAGGTGCAGCTCATCGCGACCGAGGCCGAGTATTTTGGAATGAAGAAGCTCAACGTCGAGAGTGGGCGAGTGTTCGCTGCGCAGGAGGTCGCCGTCGGCACCAGGGTCGCGGTCATCGGCATTGAAGTGGCTACAAACCTCTTTCCCGGACTCGACCCGCTCGGACGCGTGTTGCGCATTCGTGGTACGCCATACGCGGTGATCGGGGTGGTCGAGAAGCAGGGCAGCGTGTTCGGGTTCTCCCTCGACAATCAGGTCCTGTTGCCGTGGACGACCCCCGTTTCGCGCATCATCCAGCCGAAGGGCGACATCCAGGTCATGGAGGTCCAGTCCCCGACGCGCGAGCAGATGCAGGACGGCATTGAGGTCTCCCGCGAGGTGTTGCGCGCGACGCGCCACCTGCCTCCGGGGCGCCCGGACAACTTCACGCTTGAAACCGTGGACTCCGCGCTGGAGTTCTTCGAGAGCATCCGGAAGCAGATGATCGTGTTCGGCACCGCGCTCCCAGCGATCGGGCTCGTTGTGGGCGCGATGGTGATCATGAACATCATGCTGGTGGCGGTCGCGGAGCGCACGCGGGAGATCGGTATTCGCAAGGCGCTGGGCGCGCGGAGGCGGGACATCCTCTCGCAGTTTCTCATCGAGGCATCCTCACTCAGCGTGCTCGGCGCGGGCCTTGGTACCATTCTCGGACTGGTGGCGGCCAAGATAGTTGCCGCCCTCTCGCCGCTGCCCGCGTCAGTCGCACCCTGGTCGATTGCGATGGCCCTCCTGCTCGGTGCCGGCGTCGGCATCGTGGCGGGCGTCTACCCCGCAACACGTGCCGCGCGGCTCGATCCCATTGCGGCGCTGAGACAGGAATGGCGGTGAACGGCGTCTTCTGCTCCGACCGCTGATGCGACTCTTCGACCGGCTGGCGATGGCCCTGGAGGGCGTGGCGATCGCATTCGACGCAATTCGCGCGAACAAGGTACGCGCCGCACTCACCGTCTCGGGCGTCGCCGTTGGCGTCTTCGTTGTCGTGGCAATGGCCGCTGCCGTGCACGGCATCCGCGAGAGCTTTCAAAAGGATCTCGACGAGTTCGGCGCGACCACCTTCCAGATCTCGCGCCGCGATCCCGGGAGCAATCAGTGCAACGGACCGAACGCCCCCTGCCCAGACCGGAAGAATCCCCCAGTCTTGCTCGACGAATTTCGCGCAATCCTGGCATTGCCGGAGGTGGCATCGGCTGTGGCATCCATCAGCAATCAAGCCACCTTCACATACCGGGACCGGCAGCTGAAGGATGTGGGCTATGATGCCTACACCCCGGGTTGGGTCAAGACCGACCGAGCCGACATCTTTCCGGGTCGCAGCTTCACCGAGAGCGAGAACAACGGCGCCGCCCCCGTCGTGATCGTGAATGACACCCTCAAGTCACAACTCTTCTTGGACTCGGATCCCATCGGCAAGGAAATGCAGATCGAGGGCAAGACATTCACTGTGATCGGCGTGTTCCACACGAAGGCCGGATTCCTCAAGACGCTCAACGGCCGGGGGCCCGATCAGCCGCCCGCAATCCTGCCTCTGATGACAGCGTGGCGGCATCTGAGCGTCTTCAAGCGCGGGCTGCAGGTGGCGGTCATGCCGAGGGCCGGGGTGACGCGAGATGAGGCCATGGATGCGGTGACCGGCGTGCTGCGGGGCAAGCGAAGCCTCAAGCCGGGGCAGCGCAACAGTTTCTATCTGGTAGGCGAAGACCGGATCATGGACCTCTTCAACCAATTCTTCGGCGGATTTTCCTGGTGGGGATCACCCTGTCGGCCGTCGGACTCCTCGTGGGCGGCGTTGGCGTGGTGGCCATCATGATGATCTCCGTCACGGAGCGCACCCGCGAGATTGGCGTCCGCAAGGCACTGGGTGCGACCAGAGGTATCATCCTCTGGCAGTTCCTGGTGGAGTCGGCCACGCTCACGACGCTCGGTGCCGCGATCGGCTTGGTGATCGGCACCTTGCTGGCGTGGGCCCTGAAGATGAACACGCCGGTCCCCGCATCCGTTCCACTTTCAGCGGTCGCAATATCGCTCGGGTCTGCCGCCCTTACGGGGATCGCATTCGGCATGATGACCGCGGCGCACGCGGCGAAGATGGATCCGGTGGAGGCGCTCAGGCACGAATGAGACCAGACGGCGGGATCGGTGGTCATTCGTACCAGACTATGCGGTCCTTGGACGTGCTCGCCACAGCACTCTCCGAGATCCGTGCTAACAAGCTGCGGTCATTCTTCACGCTTCTCGGGATCATCGTGTCGGTCGCATTCCTGGTCGCGGTGGTCGCGATCATCCAGGGAATGAACGCCTACGTGAAGGAAAACATCGCGAGCGCGATGATCGGCACCAACGCCTTTCAGGTGCGCCGAACGCCGCTCCAGATCGGATTCTTCGATGATGAGATGTGGAAGAAGGTGGCGCGGCGCCCGCTGCTCACCAAGGCCGACTTCGACGTCGTCCGCGCCGCACTTCCTGGCGCGCAAGCCATTGCCATCACCTCCGGATTCCCGTCGCCGCTGTCGGACGTCCAGTGGCGCAGCCGCGCCGTGGGGGATGTGACGGTGCGCGGCATAACGGCGCCGTATCAGGAGGTGCAGGACTACCGACTCGAACGCGGCGTTCCGCTCACCGATCTCGATGTGGCGCAACGGCGCGCTGTCGCGGTGCTCGGACACGAAGTGGCAGAGAAACTCTTTGAACAAGTGGATCCGATCGGCCAGGAGATACGCCTCGGCGGGGCGCGATTCGTCGTGGTCGGCGTCGTCGCGGCGAAGGGTCGCGTGCTCGGACAATCGTTCGACTCGTTCGCCCTGGTCCCGCTGACACGTTATGAAATGCTTTATGGGCGGCGCGCCACGACCTCGATTTCGGTGAAGATGCCAGAGGCGGCCGACGTCGCACCGGCCATGTCGCGGGCCGAAGAAGCCATGCGGATCGCCCACCACCTGCGTCCGAACCAGGAGAACAACTTCTCGGTCGAAACGGCCGATGCCCTAGTGGCCTTCTGGAAGAGCCTGACCGCCGTGCTCTTCAGCGTAATTCCGGCGGTTGTCGCCATCGGGATCGTGGTCGGCGGGATTGTGATCATGAACATCATGCTCATGGCCGTGACGGAGCGAACGCGTGAAATTGGCATCCGCAAGGCGGTGGGTGCCCGGGCGCGCGACATCGAGCACCAGTTTCTGGCCGAGGCAGTGGCGCTCTCGATCAGCGGTGGAATGATCGGCGTGCTTTCGGGCTGGGGATTCTCGGAGTTGGTGCGAGCCGTGTCGCCACTCCCGGCGCGGATTACATGGTGGTCAGTTGCGCTCGCCGTCGGCCTGGGCGCGAGCGTCGGCGTCATTTTCGGCGTGTATCCCGCGCGTCGCGCCGCGCGACTCGATCCGATTTCGGCGCTGCGAACGGAATGACGCGCATCCTCTCGCCCGATCAGATTCGCGAGAACATCGGTATTGCCGTGGAGGCCCTGCGGCTGAATAAGCTGCGGTCCGGGCTCACGATTCTGGGCGTCGTCATCGGCGTAGCCACGGTGATGACCATGGCGACAATCGTGAAGGGAATACGCGACCAGATTCTGCACACGATTGCCGTAGCCGGTCCGACGACGTTCTACGTCATGAAAATCTTCTCCACCACACCGATCAACCCGGATCAGCTCCCCGCATACGTGCGCATCCGTCCGGACTTGCGTGAGGCGGAGGCGGCGCGCATCGCACAGCTCCCGCAGATCGGGTACGCAGCCATCTGGTCGCAGATACAGGCACGGCTGGACCACAACGGCACGCGGACTCGCACTGTCGTGGTCTTCGGCGCGGACGACCGCTATCAGGAGCTCCAGGGCGGCGAGCTCGTCGCGGGGCGGTGGTTCACGCGCGCCGAGCTGCGCAGTGGCGCGCCCGTCGCCGTGCTGCAGGAACGGCACGCACGACAGATCTTCGGGCGCGAGAACACGCTCGAGAAGACGG
>DASZZO010000298.1:0-2582 GCA_035544915.1 Gemmatimonadaceae bacterium
TGGACCGAGCAGCTGACGGGCCAGCGCGACGAACGAGGGTTGCAATGCCACATCGCCGGCGAACGGAGGCCCCACGCCTACTGTCCGCATGCACCCGCGGCCGAATGCTCTCTCGAATGCGGCAGGCCGGCCGTCTGCCCAGCGCGCCACCGCGCGCCCCGTTCCCGCGAGGGGCAGTGACCACAGCGGGGCGACGAGGGTCACGTTCCCGGCCCATACGCCGCTTGCGTGGGGATCTGTACCGTGCGCCTCTGGCCAGTGGACGACGGCGGACCCCTCGAGTGCAGCAGCGGAATCGGAGGCGACTGGCGGATGCCGGATCACGCGCACGATCGCGCGATCGCCGCTCACGGCCGTGCCGGCGGCGAGCGCGGCGATCGCAGGCCTCAGTCCATCGTCCGGCCGGGAACTTTCGAGCGTAACCACCGGCACCACCGGCGTCGCTGCCGCGGTGCGTATGACCCGGATGCGACCGCGCCATTGCGCCAGGATGACCGATGTCGCGGAATCCACCTCATCGAGTGTCACCGGCGACACGAGAATCAGTTCCGCTGAATCGGCGCGCGGCGCGATCGCGCGCGCCGCCCGAATGGCGGCAATGAGTGCTGGGGAGAGGGCGCCGCGCGCGCCCACCGGCCGCATATGACGAAGGGAGTCTGCCTCTGCCGAAATGATTCGACGCGCGGACGAGTCGAACAGGACGAGCCCATCGCCGGGCCGCCAGAGCGCGCGCGCCGAGTCGCCGGCGTCTGCAAGGGCGCTTCGTGACCGATCGACGACCACCACGCGGGCCGCTGTCACGCCGCCCAGGCGCAGCACGGGGCGGGCGAACGCGGCGCCGAGCAGAAGCAGCGCGGAGGCACGTATCGCAAGCAACAAGAGGTCTGCCGGACGGGCCGTTCGCGTTACGGCGCGGGCGTCACCCTCGGGGACAAACCGCGCCGTAGGGAACGGCGCGGAAGGAGGCCTGCGCGACGCAATGAGATGGAGTGCAACCACGCCGGCCGCGGCCACTCCGGCGAGCGCGAGCCAGAGCGGCGCAAGAAACGTCATGTGCGCGCCCTCGCAATGCCGGGTGGCGCGACCACGCGTCGCACCACGACGTCCAGGGGTTCATCGTCGCGAACTTCCGAGTAGGTGACGCCGTGGTCACGCCAGCGGCGCGCAAGGTCAGAGCGCCAGGCGGCGAACGCCGCCTCATACGCGGCGCGTGTAGCACGTGTCAGCGGCCGCCTGATACGTGCGTCCTCGGGATCCGTTGCGAGCATGGCCTCCCGGCCCGGGTCAATCTCGGCGTGCGCGACGATGTGAGCAAGGTGAACCTCTCCGCCGGAGGCGATGTGTGTCCGGGCCGCGTTCCGGAGAGCACTTTCCTCGCCGAGGCAATCGGAGATGAGGAGCACCCGCCTGCCGGCGTCCACGAACGCGCCGATGAGCGATGAGGATCCGCCTGGAGCCGTGGCATCGAGCGTGCGCGCGATCTCGGCTACGATGCCGCGCCGGGTTCTTGACGGCAGACGCGTGAGCCCGCCGGCGCTCGCGATCGCCAGCCCGACCGGATCGCCGGCGGCGTGCGCAATGGCCGCGCAAGCGACCGCAATCCGCCTGGCAGCGAGCCATTTGCCGAACTCGACACCCGTGCCTCCTGGCGCAATGCGCGCCGGATACGCCATCGATGCGGACGCATCCACGGCGATGAGCGTGGACAACACCGAGTGGTCTGGTGCAAGGCGCGTGAACGCGCGATCGCTGCGGGCGAGCAGCTTCCAGTCGAGGCGGCGCGGATCGTCGCCCTGGCGATACGGCCGGTATTCTGCGAACTCGCTCGCCACGCCGCGTGTGCGAGCGAGATGTATGCCGCTCGAACCTCCTGACACGGCACGACGCGCGGGCCATCGCACACCTCGCACGGCCTCGAGCAACTCGCCGTACGGTCCGCCGGCCATGCGCCGCGTGCTACAGCCGGAGGTCGCTGCGAGGCGCGCCCACGCGCGCGAGCAGGTCCTCTACAATATGCTCGGAGCTCACGCCTTCGGCCTCGGCCGCGAAGTTCGGTAATACACGGTGCCGCAATACGGGCCTCGCCACCCGGCGAATGTCCTCAGGGGCAACAGCCAGACGACCGCCAAGGAGCGCGGCAGCCTTGGCACCGAGAATCAGGGCCTGTCCTGCGCGCGGTCCAGCGCCCCAGCGAACATATCGCTTGACGAGGTCAGTCGCCTCGGGCGCGTCCGGGCGTGTGGCGCGCGCGAGCGCAGCGGCGTACCGCAGCGCCGGATCTGCCGCGGGCACCTCGCGCGCGAAGCGCTGGAGCGCCCGCGCCTCGACGGCATCGATCACCGGCCTCAGGGGTGCGCGCGAAGTGCCGGTGGTGGCTCGAAGAATGGCAACTTCGTCGTCCACGCCCGGGTACCCGATCCGGATATCGAATAGGAAGCGGTCGAGCTGCGCCTCGGGAAGCGGATACGTTCCCTCCTGCTCGATCGGGTTCTGCGTGGCCAACACAAAGAACGGTTCCGGGAGCGCCATCGTCTCGCCCGCGGCGGTCACGCAATGCTCCTGCATGGCTTCGAGCAGCGCGG
>DASZZO010000299.1:0-38650 GCA_035544915.1 Gemmatimonadaceae bacterium
CGGTTGCGGTTGCTGGAGACTCGGCCGCCATTCGGGCAACTGCGACGGCCTCCGCCTTGGGTGACGTTCCCGCCATCTGCGCGGCAAACGCCTCCCGATAGGCCTGCTTGGACGTCGAGAGGGGAATGCGGTCCTGCGGCCGCTTCGGCCCCGCCAGGCTCGGCACCACCGTCGAGAGATCGAGCTCGAGTGTATCGGTGAACGCCGGGTCCGGTGTGTCGTCGGTGCGAAAGATGCCCTGCGTCTTAGCATACGCCTCCACCAGCTTGACGTGATGCTCGTCGCGGCCGGTGAGGCTGAGGTACTTCAGCGTTTCGGCATCACACGGAAAGAATCCCATCGTCGCGCCATACTCGGGACTCATGTTGGCGATGGTGGCGCGATCGGCTAGCGAGAGCGATGAGAGGCCGCTGCCATAGTACTCCACAAACTTTCCAACAACATTCTTCTTGCGGAGCATTTCGGTGCAGGTCAACACGAGATCCGTGGCGGTCGCGCCCGCCGGGAGCCTGCCGTGCAGCTTGACGCCCACGACCTCGGGAATGAGCATCGAAACAGGCTGGCCGAGCATGGCGGCCTCCGCCTCGATCCCACCCACGCCCCAGCCGAGCACACCCAGGCCGTTGATCATGGTCGTATGGGAGTCGGTGCCCACGAGGGAATCGCAGTAGGCGGCTTTCTGGGAGACCCCGTCCACCGTCTCCTCTCCCACGAACACCACTCTTCCGAGGTACTCGAGGTTCACCTGATGGCAGATTCCGGTGCCCGGCGGCACCACGCGGAAGTTGGCCAGTGCTTTCTGCCCCCATCGCAGGAACTGATAGCGCTCGAGATTGCGCTCGTACTCCATCTTGGTGTTAAGCAGCAACGCAGCCTCTGAGCCGTATTCGTCGACCTGCACCGAGTGGTCGATCACGAGGTCGACGGGCTGCAATGGGTTGATGCGCGAAGGCTGGCCGCCAAGCCCGGTAATCGCGTCGCGCATTGCCGCGAGGTCCACGACGCAGGGAACGCCGGTGAAGTCCTGGAGAAGCACGCGCGAGGTGCGGAAGGCGATCTCCCGATCCATTCCTGCCTTCACGTCCCACGAGGCAAGCGCCTTCACGTCGGCGGGCTTCACGAATGCGCCGTCCTCGTTGCGAGCAAGATTCTCGAGCAGAATCTTGAGCGAGAAGGGGAGCGTGGCGACGGTGCTGCCCGCGATGGACGCGAGCGCGTCGAGGCGGTAAACGACGTACGGCCGCCCCTCCACCGAGAGGGACGACCGGGCGCCGAAGCTGTTATTGGAGGTCATACCACAAATTACTACGGAATGGGCCTGTCCATGTTTGCGTTCACACGGTTCCGCGTGTCATCGAGCGTCTTGAGGAGGTCTTTCCATTCGAACTTTGTGTCCTTCCCTCGCACCCAGTGCTCCATCCACGCGAGCTCGGCCATGGACTTCGTGTACTGATCACGCGGCTCGGGAATACCGTGAGAGCTGCCCGGGTATACGAAGAACTCCGTCGGCACCCCGAGCTTCTTGAGCGCCATGTGCAACTCCTCGCTCTGCGGCCGCGGCACGCGCGGGTCGCCCTGAACCACGTGGATCATCGTGGGCGTTCTGGCGTTCTTGATGTATTTGATGGGCGACTGTGCAAACCAGTGATCGAAGTCGTCGTACGGCAGCTTGTCGCCCATGTACCACTGACGCACACGCTGCATGTCGCTCTCTGCGTACATCGAAAGCCAGTTCATCGTGCCGGCACCGGTGCTGATGGCCTTGAACCGGTTCGTGTGCGTGAGGATCCAGTTTGACCAGTGCCCGCCAGCGCTCCATCCCAGCGCTCCCATCTGCGTGCCATCGACAATCCCCTGGCTGATGAGATGGTCGACGCCGGTCATTATGTCGTTGTACCCGTTGGTGAAGTAGTCCCCCTGACTCATGATCTTGAACTTCTCGCCGTACTGCGTGGAGTTGCGGTAGTTCGGCATCAGCACAGCATAGCCGGCACCTGCATAGACTTGCGCGCCGTATCCCCCGTTGAATCCGAGTACGTCTGCCGCTTGCGGACCGCCGTGGATGGCCACGATCAGTGGATAGCGCTTGCCGGGCTCGTAGCCAACCGGTTTCACGAGGATGCCGCCCACCATCATTCCGTCGAGGCCTTTCCACGTGATCTCAGTCTCGTCGCCGAGGGCGAAGCCGTCGACCTGCGGATTGGCATTGGTGAGGCGCGTCCATTTCGACTTGTCGCCGACCTGGTCAATCGACGCCACTGTGTAGAGCGAGCTGGGTGTCGTCGGATCGGCGTAGTTGATGAGGATCGTGCTGGTGACCTCGTCGCGGGACACGCTCAGCGACGCCTGCTCGTGGGTGAGCGGCGTGACTTTTCCGGAGGCGACATCGAGCGCGTAGAGGCCGGTGGTCGCATGCCACCCGCTGTTGAAATAGATGGTCTTGCCGTCATTGCTCCACCAACCTGTGCGGACGTCGCCGTCAAAATCCTTTCCGAGCTTGCGCCACTCCCCGCCGCCAACCGGACGGATGTAGACCTTGTTGTTGTGCATGAACTTGAAGTCGTCTGGCGCGCTGAATGCGACTAACGCGCCATCCGGAGAGAAGCTCAGGCCGCTCTCCGGGATGTCCGTGTTCTTCGTCAGCCGCTCGATCGCGCCGGTTGCGACTGTCAGGAGGTACAGGTCGCTGTTGTCACTCTCCTCAGTGATGCCCCGCTGGTAGCGGTCATCTGGCGTTGCGCTGAAGCCGACAAACTTTCCATCGTCGGAAAGCGTCACAGTGGTCACGCTGTAGGCTGTGTCGCTCGTGAGGCGCTTCGTCGTGCGTCCCGCCAGGTCGAGCGCCCAAAGGTGCACGCGGGGTTGCGGCGCATTGCGGATCATGACGCCGAACTTGGCCGCAGTGCGCCGTTGCTCGTCGGCGTGCACGGTGTCGGGCGCCAGATAAAAGACTGTCCTGCCGTCCTTCGATACCTGCCAGTTCTGGACCGGAGTCGGATGCCGGGTGAGTTGCACCGGATTTCCCGCCAACAGCGCGTTGCCCGGCAGCGCCCAGAGCTGCTGTTGCTCGCCACGCCCGGCGACGTAGATCAGCCAACGGAAATCCCGCGTAAACTGGAACTGCCCGACGCCCGGTCCGTCGGTGATCTTCTGCGCCTCTCCGCCATCGGGGCGCATGTAATAGAGCTGATTGGCTGCACCTGCAGGTCCACCGGCGCCGCCACGACCGCCACCCGCTGGAGCCGCGCCCGCGGCGGGAGCCGGCGCATCGCGGTCCGAGGCGAACACGAAACCGCCGTCGTTCGCCCAGCGCGCGGGGCCCTCGTTCTTGTCCTTGGTGAAGGTCAGCTGACGAGTGGACGGCACGCCGGCAGCGAGCGACACCAGGTACAGATCCGACTGCCGCTTGTCGGCCTTCCAGTCCGGCGTTGAAATGGAGTAGAGCCCCCATTTGCCATCGGGGCTGACGGCGGGCGCAGACGCGCTCCGCATCTCCTGCAGGTCGAGGAAGTTCATCGGACGTTTGGCCGTCTGCGCGAACATCGCTGATGGGCAGAGGAACACGAGTACGGATGCCGTCGCCGTCGAATGCCACTGTCGAGTCATCGATCCTCCTGGGGGTCAATCGCCGCTGGTTCGCCTATCGAGTAACGCGTCAGCGCTCCCGGCGTTGGAGGCACCGTGATCGCGCAAAGAGGCGGGGTCGACATTGGTCCCGCATCCGTCAGTCCGATTCGATGCGGCGTTCCATTGCGACGTCGTGCGTCACGCCGTCGGCGACTCGCACGCGGATCGCGTCGGTCGGGCACTGATGCACGAAATCGCCCTCTGCACGCGACCATTCCAGCAACGGTTCGATGACGCCCGCCTTGCCTGTCCCGTCCATCATCATCACGTCCGGCGCGAGGGTGACGCACAACCGGCAGCCGATACATTTCGCGCGGTCCACCGAGAGCTCGATCAGCCGGCGCGGGTAGACACCGCCGGCCGAGAGCAGGGCGTCGCCGGCGCGGTCGAGTGCGTCGCTCGCCGCCGCATGCCCGGCCGCGATCATCTCCCGGGTATGCGCAAAGCTGAACCAGTTGTACTGCCAGACCGCTGGGCGAATGAGCAGCAGAGGCGGGCCAGCCCACGCCGAAAGCTGCGCCGCCTGCAATGACCGCATCATGATCTGCGCCGAGCGCATGTAAATTGCAGCGAATCCTTTTTCGTTTATGCGGCGCGTGGTCGCGAGACTCGACGTTCCCACCTCGACGGCGATGACGGCGTCCATGCCCTGCACAGCGATCGGCGCCGGCAAGTTGTCCATTACGCCCCCATCCACGCAGGCGCGGCCCTGGATCACCCGTGGCGGAAAGAATCCCGGCACGGCGCACGACGCGTACACGGCGTCAGCCACGGGCACATCCTGCAGGCCGGGAAGTCCCCAGACCAGCTGAGCCCCACGCTCCAGGTCCACCGTGTTGACCAGGAGTGGTACCTCGAGCCGCCGAAATGTCGTCGGCGGGACGATGTCACGTACCAGGGCATCGAGCGGACCGGCGAGGTACAGCGAAGGGGACAGCAGTCGGCGGGTGACCATGTGCAGATGGTCGATGCGAAAAAGGTCCTGCTTGCGGAGCGAGATCGCACGACGTTCCATCTCGGGCACGGGCATTCCGCCGGCGTACGCGGCGGCGATGAGCGAACCGATGCTGGTACCGGCCAGGAGCGCAGGACGAATGCCCCGTTCCTCAAAGGCACGCAACACTCCGATATGCGCGAATCCCTTAAGGCCGCCGCCGCCGAGCACGAGCGCGACGCGCTCGGGAAGCGCGGCCCTCACGGGCGCAGCGGTGTCGACAACGGTGAGGACATCATCGCCGTGCATTCTAGCCCCACGGCTCGCTCCGGGCGAGCACAGGTGCTGGCCCGCCAGCTGCGTGCTACTGCAGATACTTGTAGAGCCCGTAGATCCCGATCACTCCCCCGCCGATCATGATGATCGTCCCCGGGTCCCCGCCAATGACGGCCCCCACCAGGAGCGTAACGCCGCCCACGATCATGAGGGCGCGGTTGTGCGATGTATCGCTGCGGCGCGGGACGGGCAGCGGCGCCGGTTGCACCGCGACGGCGCGAACGCCGACCGCGAGGTTCTGCGCAACTGGAGCGAGAGAAATCGGGAGTTCGGTGCCGCGATTCCTGGATCCGCGCTGCGCGCTGGCGGCGCCGAGTTCCGAAGGTTGCCGACCGGCGAGCGACTCCGCGTTCTGGCCGGCGAGCGGAGCGGCGGTGACGCCGAGGGCAATAAGTGCGACAAACGCGCGAGCGGAAGGCACGAGTATTCCTCCGGATCCGAGTTCAGCTGTTCTGGGCGGCTGTGCGGGGAGCCAGCCGCAGGATACCTTTTTCATTCTCATTCACGAACGGGATAACCCGAATGGCCAGTGGCGGTTCCGCCGCATGACTCCGGACCAGCTCCTTGAGCTTCGCGGTGAGTTCCCGATCCTGCAGCGGGTAACCTACCTGGTGTCAAATTCACTTGGCGCCATGCCGCGCGCGGTGCCGGAGCGGCTCGCCGAGTACGCGGACCAGTGGGCATGGCTCGGCGTTCGCGCATGGGCCGCTGGATGGTGGGACATGCCGCTGCGCGTGGGTGATGAGATCGCGCCGCTGATCGGCGCGCCACCCGGCAGCGTGGCCATGGTACCGACCGTGAGTTTCGCGCAGGCCCTGGTGCTTTCCGCTCTCGATTATGCCAAGCCACGTGACACGATCGTGATGACGGCCCTCGACTTTCCGAGCGTGCGCTACGCGTGTGAGGGGCTCGCGCCGCGGCTTGGCGCCCGCGTGGTGGTCGTGCCGAGCGAAGATGGCATCAGCGTTGACGAGGGCCGCCTGTGCGAGGCAATTGATGAGCGCACGCGGCTCGTCGCGATCTCGCATGTGCTGTTTCGCTCGGCGTACATCGTGGATGCGGCACGCGTTACGGCGCACGCCCACGCCATGGGTGCGCTCGTGTCGCTCGACGCCTATCACTCCGTGGGTGTCATGCCGGTCGATGTCGCGGCGATCGGGGCAGACTTTTTGGCCGGCGGCGTGCTCAAGTGGCTGTGCGGCGGGCCCGGCGGGTGCTTCTTATACGCCTCGCCTGGGGCGACCGCCCGGCTCGCACCGGCGCTCACCGGATGGCAGGCGCATGCCCGCCCATTCGCGTTCGACGGCGAAATGGAATACGCTCGCGGCGCATCTCGCTGGCTTGGCGGCACGCCCGCGGTCCCCGCATTGTTTGCGAGCCTGGAGGGTCCCCGGCTGGTGCGCCGCGCGGGCCTGACCGCTATCCGTGAAAAATCCGTTCGCCAGACGTCGCGTCTGGTGGACCTCGCCGACGCCCGCGGCTTCCCTGTGACCGCGCCGCGCGACGCGTCGAAACGAGGGGGAACCGTCGCGTTTGATGTGCCACACGGTGCCGAGGTGGCGCAGGCGCTCCTCGCGCGTGATGTGATTATCGACTACCGGCCGCGCGCTGGAATCCGTGTGGCTCCGCATTTCTACACGACCGACGATGAACTGGAGCGGGTGGCTGCGGAGCTCGATGAGATCCTCGAAACCGGAGCGTGGAAGAAATTCGAGGGAATCCCTCGGCGGGTGACGTGAGCATGGACGCGCGCCTGCGGTGCGCCGCGTCCAGACTCGATTAGTGCCTCTAGCCCGCCCGAGTCGAGCGGACTAGCTTCGAAACGTCCCCTCCTCGAACACCAATGCCGTCGACTCCCGCAAAACTCCGCAAGCGGTACATCAACACCGAATACCCCAACCTCGTGCTGCGTTTCGAAGACGGCCACGAGATTGTGGTGAAGCGCGGTGTTGGAAAGACGTTCGATATCTATGCGGGCGAGACGGTGCGGTTGCTTGCCGTGTTTGACCCCGATGCCAGGGAGCGCGAGCTCATTGCCACGCGGAAGGCGGAAGAGTTCGACAACGCGTGAGGTCGGGCCTGCGGTGCCGGACCAGCCAGCGCCGCCTTCCCCAGCGCTAGCCTTTTCCTCAGAGGTCGCCCACGCACGCCTGAACGGGCGTCCCGTGGTTGCGCTCGAAAGTTCGGTGCTAGCGCAGGGACTCCCCGCGCCGGGCAACCGCGATGCCGCCGTCCGCATGTCTGCGGCCGTCCGGTCCAGGGGCGCAGTGCCGGCGGTGACGGCCGTCGTGCGCGGCGTGCCGACCATCGGCCTGGAGGGCGGCGATCTCGATCGCTTTCTGGCGCGGATGGGAGTCTCGAAGGTCTCCGCGCGAGACCTTCCATGGGCGATGGCGAGCGGAGCTGACGGGGCGACGACGGTCGCCGCCTCGCTCGCGCTCTGTACCCTGGCGGGGATCGAGGTGTTTGCCACGGGCGGCATTGGCGGCGTGCATCGCGATGGCCACTACGACGAGTCGGCCGACCTGGTCGAACTGGCACGTGCCCCAGTGGTCACGGTCTGCGCAGGCGCCAAGCCGTTTCTCGACCTGGCCGCGACGTTCGAACGGCTCGAGACGCTTGGCGTGAGCGTGCTTGGCTACCGGACGGATGAGTTCCCGGGATTCCTGACGTCGCACACGGGATTGCGCGTGCCTGCGCGGGCAGAGTCGGCCACGGAGGTTGCCCGGGCGTTCCGGGCATTGTCGGCCCTGCGGCGTCCCACTGCCCTCCTGGTGGTTCAGCCGCCGCCGGACAGTATGGCGCTCGACGTCGCCGTCGTAGAACAGGCCGTCGACATCGCGCTTGCGCATGCGCGGGAGGCAGGCGTGACGGGCGCCGGAATCACGCCCTGGCTGCTGGCGGAGATGGCACAGGCGACTGGCGGGCGCGCACTCGCAACCAACCTCGCCCTGCTCGAAACCAACGCCGCACTGGCGGGGGAGATCGCGGTGGCGCTCGCCCATCAACCCTGAAGCGTCACGCTCTGCCGCGGCGTCAACCTCTGCCGTCAACCTCTATTGATGCGCCCCCGTACCATTATTACGTTGCCGCTATGTCCCCGAGCCGGAGGTCAGTCGCGCGATGCCCTCTCCGTTCCTGAGTTCCGAGGAATACGACGAACGCGCTCACCAACTGTACAACGAGGGCAGCTACGACGAGGCGCTCGACACGCTTCGTGAGGGCCTGGCGCTCTATCCCAATGCCGTGGAACTGCATGTGGGTGTGGGATACGCTCGCGTAGCTCGCGAGGAGTTCGCATGGGCACGTCGCAGCTTTGAAGAAGCCCTCGTTCTCGATCCGGACCACGAGGACGCGCTTGCCGGGCTGGGAGAAACGCTTCTCAAATTCGGCCAGACGGCCGGCGCGCTGAAGTCGTTCCGCCGCATTCTCGAGCTTGGTTACCAGGACGACATCGAGTTGATGCTTCAGGCAGGACGCGCCCTGTTTCGCGATGGCCTCATGGACGAGGCAATGGAGTTCTTCGACACCGCGGTCCATCAGGTGCCGGAGAACGCCGAAGCCGTGGCGATGGTCGGCTATACGGAACACCGGCTCGGGAAGGACGAAGCGGCGATTTCCACATTGCGCCGGGCGCTCCAGCTCGATCCCGACTATAGTGAAGCGCGCATTTACCTCGGGAACCTGCTCTACGACCGCGGGGAGTACGAGGGCGCGTTGTACAACCTCGACAGGACCAGCCCCGACGATCACTGGGATGAGTTGGGTATCTGGCGGCTGATGGAACTCAAGAAGAGCACGTACCGAATGAGCGATGACGACCCGGCGTTCGCGCCCTGGGACGAACGCCTCAACGAGCTCGGGACCGAGCCCGACGCCATCGACGAAATGCTCGGTGAGATCGAACAGTCAGTGAACGGCGAAGCGGAGCGAGACGCGAAGGGGCAACTGGAGCTGTTCGGGGCGCTCCTTACCGATTTGAGCGAGCAGAAGCGAACGGACGTGGCGCACAGGGTGATCGGTCGCGATGGCCGCAGCTATGACGGGGGCTGGGAGCAGATCGTCGCGCTGATGCGCGACGCCAGCACGCTCGCCTCCAGGTCGGTGCAGGAGTTCATGCAGAGTGAGGCGCGCCGCGGATTTTCCCTCACCGGCATCCTCATTTCCACTGTGGATGCCGAGAGCTTCGTTCGCGGGAGCTGCGACGCCGGACTGCTGCGCATCCTGCGCTGAGGCGCTGGCGCTCACACCGCGGCACGTCCGCGACAACTCGACTTTACGCTCCGACCCGAGGATGGGGCCCTGATCGCCTTGCGTGGTGTGTCGAAGACGTATCGCTCGCTGCTCGGGCAAGACGTGCAAGCAGTCGTCGACGTTTCGCTCGACATCGCGCCTGGTGAGGTGCTCGGCATCGCGGGTCCGAATGGTGCCGGCAAGAGCACGCTGCTCGCGTTGCTGCTCGGCTTCCTGCGCCCTACGCGCGGCGCGATCACGATTGAGGGTCTCGCGCCACGCGCGTACGTTGAGCGTCACGGTGTCTCGTACCTGCCCGAGGTGATGGCGCTGCCTGTGCACTGGACGACCCGGGGTGCACTGACGCGCCTTGCAGTCCTCGCCGGCGTGCCGCGAGGTCGCGTGAGGATAGAGGTCGAGCGCCTGATGGACGAGATGCAGATCGGCGAACATCAGAAGAAGCGGCTCAGGGCGCTTTCCAAGGGAAACTACCAGCGCATGGGGCTCGCGCAGGCGCTCCTGACTGATACTCGGGTTGTCATCTTCGATGAACCGACGAACGGGCTGGACCCGGTCTGGACCCAGCGTTTTCGCGACATTGTCGAAGGGCTGCGCCGGGCGGATCGCGCGATCATCATTGCATCGCACAATCTCGACGAGCTGGAACGCCTTACCGATCGGGTGGCGATCGTCGACAAGGGACGCATCCAGCGCGTTGTAGGCATGGGTGGAGCGATGGGCATGGACGCGATGGCGTACCTGGTGCGCGTGCAGGCGGGAGTCGAGGCGCTGCTTGCACAGTTTCCGGGCGCGGAGCCGGGTCCGAATGGCGAAGTCGCCCTGCCCCCGGTGGACACGGCCGCATTGAATGCAGGACTGGCCGCCGCAATCGCCGCCGGCGCCCTCGTCTCGGCGGTGATTCCGCGTGAAAGCGCGCTGGAGCAGGCGTTTCATTCGGTGGTGGGAGGCGCGCCGTGAGCCGCGGGCGTTTGCTCGCCTATCTCCCGTATAAGCTGGGAGACTATCTCCTGCAGCGCGCTGCCGTCGCCGTCGTCATGGTGTTGTTGGTCGCGGGCTTTCCGTTGTACGGAACGCTTCACGGCAATCCGGATTTCTTCGCCACGCCGCAGGGCCCGCTACTGGCGGGGCAACTGTTCACCAACGTCGTCGCTCTCTTCCTTCCCCTGGGCGCGTTTCTTGGGGGGGCTGGAATCATCTCGACGGACCGCCATCTGGGTCACGTCCGTTTCCTCTTTTCGAAGCCGGTGAACGTCGTCGCGTATTACGTGCAGACGTACGTGCTGCATGGTATCGCGTTCGTCGCGTTGTTCGGGATCATCACGTGGGGATACGGCGCCGTGACTGTGCATCAGCCCGTGGCCGGGGCAATGGCCGCGGCGGCACTGACATTCGTGCTCGTCGGTGGGCTGGGATTCCTGCTGGGCACCCTTACGCGGCTTGACGGCTTGCTGGTTGCGCTTGTGTACATCGTATCTCTGACTCTGCAGCAGGTCGTGGCGATGCCGGGCCCGTCGCAATTGCCAGCGTGGGCGGTGCAAATCGCACGCGTGTTGCCGCCAGCTTACGACCTCGACCGGTTGCGCGACCATCTGTACACCATGCAGTCGCTCGACACGGCTCAACTCTGGCACGTGCTCGGCTACGGATTCGGCGCGTTTTTCCTCGGGCTGGTAGCCCTGCGCAAGCTTCCGCTTTCACGCTGAGCGGAGTGGGTGCGTACCGGGCGACACATGCGTTGCGCGAACGCCTCAGTGTCGCCTCCTTCCTCGGCGGGAGCGGACGGGAGGGGCTCGTTTCTTGCTGCTCCCAGCGACATGTCCATTGAATGCATTCAGCGAGTCGGTCGCTTCGGATTTCTGGCGTCCGCTGGCGCGCGCGCGCGCCGCGTCGGCGCTAACTTCGCGCTTCTCTCATGACCGCGTCATCGCTGCCTGGCCTGCTCGAAGAGTTGCTGCCGCCGGAAACCGTGCTGCGCACGATGCTGGCGAATGGACTCCGCGTCGTGGTACGCGAGGACCGGAGCGCGCCGGTCGTCGCCGTCGTGACGTATGTGCGCGCCGGGTATTTTGACGAGCCCGACGATGTTGTCGGCATCGCGCATGTGCTCGAACACATGTACTTCAAGGGCACGACGACCCGGGGTGTGGGGGAAATCGCCCGCGAAACGAAGGCGAGCGGCGGCTACCTGAACGCCGGCACCATCTATGATCACACGCATTACTACACCGTGCTTCCGTCCAGCGGATTCGAGGTGGGACTCGAGATTCAGGCGGACGCGTACGCGAACTCGCTCGTCGACGCGAAGGAGCTTCAGAAGGAACTCGAAGTCATCATCGAGGAGGTGAAGCGCAAGGCCGACAGCCCGGCGGCGCTCTCCACGGAAAAGCTGTTCGCCCTGCTCCACGACCAGCATCGCATTCGCCGCTGGCGAATGGGGCGCGAGGAGGGGCTGCGTTCGCTCACCGCTGAACGGGTTGTCCAATTCTACCGGAACTTCTATCGTCCCTCGAACACCGTCCTTGTGGTTGTCGGCGACGTGGACGCGGGACACGCACTCGATCTCATCAAGCGCCTGTACGGGCGCCTGCCGGATGCGGAGGTGACGCGCACACCCGGGCCGTTCGAGCCCGATCCCGTATCGCCCGCCTTTCGCTATCTCGACATGAGTGGAGACATCCGGCAGACGGAATTGCAGTTCGGCTGGCGCGTACCACCGATCACGCATGAAGACACACCAGCCCTCGACCTGCTCGCGGCCGTCATGGGGAACGGACGAGCGTCGCGATTGTACCGCGCCGTGCGTGAACGGCGGCTCGCCTCGTCTGTGACCGCCTACAACTACACGCCCGACGAGGTCGGTGTCTTCGTCGTGCACGCGAGAGCGCGTCCCCAGCGGGCCCGCGAGGCGGCCGCCGCGGTCTGGGACCAGCTCCGGCGAGGTCGCGAAGGCGAGATCACGGAAGTCGAGGTGGAGCGCGCGCGACGTGTGCTGCAGGCCCAGTGGCTTCGCAGAATGGAGACCATGTATGGCCAGGCAGCTCATATCGCCGGCTGGGAGTTGCTCGGCGACTGGCAGCTTGGTGCACAGTATCTCGACCGATTGCTCGGCACGGGCGCACAGCGACTTGCAGAGGTTGCCGCCAGGTACCTGACGCCCGAACGTGCGGGGCTCGTGGTCTACCGCCCTGCGGACTCTCCCGCGCTTGCGCGCGACGCCGCCGAAATGCGCGCCTCCCTCGACGGAGCGCCGGTGGAGCTGCTGCCCGGACTGACGCGTCCGCGACGTCCGAGCCCGGTCCCCGGATCGCGCGCATGGAGGCTCGAGCGCGAGGAGGAGCGGATTTTCGTCTACCGCACGTCGGCAGGAATCCCGGTGCTGATTCAGCGCCGGGCCGGAGCAATCGCGCATCTCGGCTGGTTCGTTCGCGGCGGTGCGGTCTACGAGTCACCGCGAGAAGCCGGTCTCACCATGCTGATGGCGCGCACATCGCTCAAGGGCACCGAGCGGCGTTCCGCGCAGCGGATCGCTGAGGATGCGGAGTTTCTCGGTGGCGTGCTCGCCGGGTCCGCAGACGCAGACAGCTTCCAATGGACGATCTCTCTTCCAGTCAACCGGCTTGATGACGCGGCCGAGTTGCTCGGCGACGTCGTGCAGCGCCCCCTGTTCTCTGAAGACGCGCTCGAGTCGGAGCGGGCAGTGGCGCTCGCCAACATTGCCTCGCTGCGCGACGACATGTATCAATGGCCGCTTCGGCTGGCGATAGGAGCCGCATGGGCCGGCCACCCGTACGGCCAGTCGGTGCTCGGCACCGAAGAGTCACTGGCGGCGATCGACGTCCCGGCGCTACGCCGCTGGCATGAACGCTGCGCACTCGAGGCGCCGGGTGTCCTGGTCATGGTCGCCGACGTCGATCCCGACGCGGGAGCCGGACTGGCCGCCCGTTACTTCGGCGCGCTCCGGGCGGTGGAACGTCCGCTTGTACCGCCTCCTGACTGGCCGCTCCGGATGATCGAGCGGTCCGATGAACGCGAAAAGGCACAGAGCGCACTCGCGATGCTCTTTCCCGGGCCGTCGCGGAGCGAAGACTCACGTTTTGCCGTGGCGATGATCGCCGGGGTCGCGAGCGGGCTCGGTGGGCGCTTCTTCGACGAGCTCCGCGATCGCCAGTCGCTCGCATATACCGTAATCGCTGCCCCGGTTCTGCGGCAGCGGGCCGGTGCCTTCAGTGCCTACATCGCGATGTCACCGGAAAAGGAGGAGGTGGCGCGCCGCGGCCTGCTCGCGGAGTTCGCGAAACTCTGTGAGGAGCCCGTGACCGACCGGGAGCTTACGCAAGCCAAGACCTATGCACTCGGCAGCTGGGCCATTCGGCGTGAGAACTCGGGCAACGTGCTGAATGATATCGCCGACGCCTGGCTATTCGGGAGAGCCCTTCGCGAGCTCGCCGAGTACGAGAGCCGCGTTCGAGCCGTGACGGCGCGCGAGATGCTCGGCTTGGCGCGCAAGTACTTCGAAGCCGGGCGCCGCGTGGAGGGCGTTGTCCGGAGTGCCGACCGAAGAGTCTGAGCTGTGGTGCTCGCCGGCGTGAGTGGCGGCGGCGGTCAGCGCCTCGGCGCCGGCAAATAGCCGAGGGCGCGGTTCAGCCACCGGCACATGGGCAGCATCAGGGCGAAGTCCTTCATCGCGCGGTCCACGAGGCTCGGCGAGAGAATTTCCGAATCGCTGTAGGATCGGTGCACCGTGAAGGAGTTGTAGCGCAGCCAGCGCCGAGCTGGATGCCCTTCTGCGTAGCCACGCGGGAGGCGCTTGAGGAGGACTCCCGCCTCGTCGTCGGTGAGCTTGCCAAGACGACGGCGGAAGGCCGCAGACCCGACCGCCCGTTCCCAGCCGGCCAAGTCTGTCTCGAGTCCCGCCCGAATCTTCGCCAGCGAGGGGCGCGGGGGCATCCAGAGGCCGCCAGCCACGAGCGAGCCGCGCGGCTCCACATGCAGATAAAAGCCCGCCCCTCCATCGATCTCCTTGCCAACGCCACGCCCAGGCGCGCGATGGTAGATCCAGAGCGCGGCGTGCGACTTGTAGGGCGACTTGTCCTTCGAGAAGCGGACGTCACGATAGATCCGGAAGAGGGACCGCTTCGGGTCGCCCACGAACTCCGGCGCCAGCGAGGCGAAGCGCACGTCGAGTTCCTCAGTCAGCGCTTTCATGGGCTCCAGGAGCTCGCGCACGTACGTGTCGCGCTGCGTCTCGAACCATTCTCGTCGGTTGTTCTTCCTGAGCGCGCGCAGAAACGAGAGGGCCCCGGGCCTGAATCCGCGAAATGACATCGTCATGGCAGTGGGGCAGAAGGCTCGGGGAGTGCCCGGATGGTCGTCGCGACCTCCTCCGCCACCCGCCGGAGGCGGCCGCTTGACGTGCGAAATCCGGTCATTCGATCGTAATCGGCAGCATCGCCGAAGACCACGCCGCGCACGCGAGGGCGGGCCGCCGACCAGAGCAGCACATGGCGCGCGAGTCGTCGTTGCGCCTCCTCGCCTTCCAGGGCCGGCGCACCTGTCGCGATGAGCCAATGCTCGCGTCCCGCGCCCGCCCTCGACATCCAGCGGTCCGCCGCAGCAAGCGTCGCCTGCACGTGAAGTGCCCCCCCAACCGCCGGCTCGATGAGGAACGCCGTGACATCCACCGGCGACCCTTCCGCGACCGCCCAGTCGAACAGCGTACTATCGGCCGTTGTGGCGGCTGCGGATGTAAGCATCACCCGGGTTGCTGGCCGCGCGTCATGCGCGGCGCTGGCGGCGACCGTGAAGAACCGCCGCCACCATGCAGTGCTCAACTCGCCGAGCGCGCTCGCGCCCGCCCCGTAGGGATCGCCTGCGGGAATGAGGTAGTTCGGCCTGAGGCGCCGTACCATGCGGTCCACGTTTGCCGCGCTTCGCTGCATGTAGTCGGCCGCAGGGGTGCGCAGTTCACGCGCGGCATCTCGCGAATACGCCAGCTCGACGATGAGCAGGGTGGAGTCGCGCCGAAACGGCTCGAGCGCCCGGTCGAGTGAGTCGAGGGCGGTTGGCGTACACCCGTCGGGCAGGATGCGCACGAGCAGCACGTCCACGCCAAGCGAGTCGGCCAGCGCGAGATCGTCGCGAAGGACGCCCGCCGCGGGTGCGCGCGACAACTCGGGAAGGATTCGCAGACCGGTTGCAAGGGATCCCCGGTCGGCTGGCACGATGAATTCCGTCAGCCGAACGGTGCCGAGTCGCGCGTATGCTGCAAGTGCGGCGTGCGCGGGAATGGATTCCACCGCAATGACCCCCACCAGTGCGCTCGCGAAGACACCAAGCGCGAGCCGGAATGCCGCGGCGACGCGGGAGCCGGCTGAAGACCCGGCCGCGAGCAGCGGCACCAGCACCGCGATTGGCGAGCCGAACGTCAGCGGACCAAATGCGACAGCAACGAGATTCGCAAACGCCAATCCTGGCGCGAGTGCGAAAGGCGACAGCCCGAAGCCGAGCGATCCCGCATAGCGCACCACACCAATTAGCGCGACGAGCACGTTGAACGCGAGAAACGGAGCAACGATCCACCGAGACGCAAGGCGACGGACGAACACGTAAAATGACTGAACAACAAAAAGCAGCAGCACCAGGGGCCAGAGCCATCCGAGTCCCGCCATTGCCCGGCCCGTGAGTGCAGACCCGGACCCTACCGACACGAGCAGCGCGGGCGCCACCAGAAAGCCGCACAAGCCGGTGAGCAGCCGGAATGGCGCCGCACCGCCTCGTTGCGCGATGCGCCCGGCGACCGCCACGTCCCATGCCAGGAACAGCAGCAGAAGCGCGGCAATGAATGCCGCCGTGCGAATCACCCGCGGTCGAGCCTCCCGAAGCGGGCTTCTTGCACGCCGAACTTGCGCGCGAAGACGTCGACTGCCTTCTGCGGATCGCGGTTGCTGGGCACCAGCAGATCGAGCAGAATGAGATCCCGCGATGGGATGGTGTGCGCAATGAGGTGCCCCAAGTCTAGCAACAAGATCACGACAAGGCCGTCGCGCGGCAGGATGCGAACCATGGGAGACTCGGTCGTCGTCAGGCCTGCGGCCCCGGCCGCTGAAAGGAGCAGCCCGGACAGCGCTGCAGCGTCGCGGAGGAGCGGCGATGTGACGCCGCGAAAATCAGCCGTGCGATGCACGAGCGGGGGCGGGCCGTGCGCCTCGACCATGATCTGTTCGGCGGCAGCGTTAAGGCGTGTTGGGCGGCGGTGTAGTAGTCGCGGAGCGCGGTGAGCGGGTGGGCACCGTGAACACCGTGGTGAGCGAGCGCCATCCACCAACTCCCACGGTGCGTACCGCCGCCCATGCGTCGTCGAGTTGTTCATCCACGACGTACGTGGTGCCCTGAACCGGGATCAAGCGTGTATAGACAGGCGACCAGGTCGAGCGCACGAGGACTTCATATGAGGCGGCACCGGGTACGGGGTGCCATGCAAGCGTCCATTTCTGCCCGCCACTGGACGTGTTCTCGCGTCGCTGCAGGGCGCTGTCGGGTGCCGCTGGCGCTGCGGCGAGCGACAGCACGGCCGCCAGATTCAGCCGCGCGATGTTGGCGGTGTAGGGAAAGTTGACGTTCTTGAAATCGTCCGTGGGAAGGTGCTGCCGCCTGTAGTTCTCGAGCCGCTCGGTGAAACGGAGGGCGGGAACGCCGATGCGATAAAACGGCCCATGATCGCCACCGCGCCCAAGACGGTCCAGGCGAAAGGTTGGCCGAACCTCGAATCCGCGGAGGTATGTCTGTCCGAGGGCCCACACGTATCGGGCCAGTTCCCCGCCTCCCGAGGGAACGGAATCCGCCGCGTAGATGCGAACGCTCGTCGAATCCACGGCACCGTCTTCTGCAACGACGTTGCCAACTATGTCGTCTGTCATTCCGGCAATGATCCGATAGCCGCCGTCCCGCAGCCGCTCGGCGAGGTGACGAGAGCCATTTGTGCCCTGTTCCTCGGACGCATAGAGGGCGAAGATGATCGTCGCGTCGAGTCCCTTGGGATACCGCATGGAGGCGACGCGCGCGAGTTCGATGACGGCCGACGTGCCGGAACCGTCATCGTCTGCCCCGGGCGCGTCCGATATTCCGTCGTTGCCACCACCGATGCCGCCGTTCAAGGGGACGCCGCACACGCACGAGTCATAGTGCCCGCCCATCACGATGACGCGGGTGGTATCGCGGCCCGGTAGCCACGCGAGCACGTTGACGACGTTCACGCGCTGGCCGTTCGCCCGGGCGAGCGCCATCTCGGCCGCGTCGTATTCCACGCGCAAGCATCCGCCACAGTCGCGGCTGTAGGTGCGCAGCTCATTGTAGATCCAGCGCCGCGCCGCGCCAATGCCGCGTACGGTCGAGAGCGTGTCGCTGAAGGTGTTGCGGGTGCCGAAGGCGACGAGCGCCGAGTCCGTGTGGCGAATGCGTGCTGGCGAGATGTCCGCGAGTGCGGCCGCGACCTGTACGTCCCGAACAAGGCCCATTCTGGCGTCGGGCATTTGGGTGCTGGGCACTTGCGCGCGGAGCAGGCCTGCGACGGCACACGCAAGGGCACACGCGAGCGTTCGGAAGTATGGCGTCACCGGGATTCTTGCGAGGGACTTGGACGGAAGCTTCGGGCGGGACGGCACCTCGGGAGCATATGACGCGTGGATTCCACTGACAAGCACCGCCCGCGCCGCTCCCCATCGCCGACCCGCATCCGGCACGCTGGCAAGCGTAGCCGGCGCCCTCTAGCTTTCGCTCTCATGGAGCGTGATTCACTGGCGACCCTGCCAAACCTCGTCTCGCTCTCCCGGCTGGCACTTGCTGCCGCCTTCGTAGCCCTCAAGGGAACCGACGAGCGCCTGGCGCTGATCGCCGCTGCCGGCGCTACGGATGTCCTCGATGGATACCTCGCGCGGACGCGCGGAAGTGTGACCCGGTGGGGCGCGCTCATCGACCCGATCGCCGACAGATTCTTCGTCTTCACGGCGGTGTGCGCATTGCTCTTCGACGGCGAGATACGGACGTGGCAGTACGCGGTCCTCATTTCACGCGATTTCATGACGGCGGTCGGATTTCTCGCGGCCCGCCTCATTCCCTGGTTGCGCACGGTCACCTTTCAGTCCCGACCATCCGGCAAGGTGGTTACGATCCTGCAACTCGCGACGCTTGCGCTGGTATTCGTGGCACCCGGTTGGGTGAGTTCAGCGCTCGTTCTCGTTGCAGTCGCGTCGCTCTATTCCATCGGCGACTATACCCTTGCGCTCTGGCATGCGAGATCGCGCGCGTAGCATGCGCGCGTCGCAGTGCGTGGCATCGATCGTCGTCCTCGCGGCCGGGGTCGACTTTGCCCCCTCGAGCGTACGGGCGCAGGACTATGACTTCCGGCCGCGAGTGCAGTGGGAAGCGAGAGCGGATGGACTCCTGGCCTCGCCCGCAGCGGCCCAGATCGGCGTGGGCGCCAATGTGCCGGGCGGATACTACATGCGATATGGAGTCACGGCTGCGGCCGGACCCGCGTGGACGCGTCAGGCCGATGTGGCGACTGCGCGGGTTGACCTCACAGCCCGCTATCTCCTCGATCCATTCCACGAGATTGCCTGGGGTCTTTACGGAGGTGCCGGACTTTCGTCGCGCTGGGACAAGGCGACGAACTGGCGTGAGTACCTGCTCGTGGTCGCCGGCGCGGAAGGACCCGCGAGGCGCGGATGGCGGGTGGCACTCGAGGTGGGTCTGGGTGGCGGAGCGCGCATCGGGATCGTGCTGCGCCGCGCGCGCGCCAACGGGCGGTGAACGCGCGATGGGATCCGGGCGTTCGCCGGGACCCCTCTACCTCGCGATCATGACTGCACTTCGGCCCCGTTCAAACGGGCAGTGCCTGGCCTGTCTTTGCCGGTTTCGCGAATCTCTCTCCCAACGTGCGGAGATCAGCCAGTTCGACTGCGGTGAGCTCATGGTAGCGCTCCGCCATATACGCGACGGTTTCGTCGAACCATTCCTTCTGGTGGTCGGGATGTGACCCCACGACCTCGCAACGCATGATGTGCTGGAACAACTCGTCGCGCGCTTGCTCGAACGGCGTCGGCTCGACGGCGACACGGCGGGGCTTGTTGGTCTTCTTAGGGCTCATTGAAACGGGTTTGAGGGTGATACGGTTGAGTGAAAGATAAGGGGTCAGGTTCGCACGTCCTATGGGTCTTCAGCTGTCGCGGCCCGAATTCTGATCGATCCAGCTCCGAAGCAGCTCGGCCAGGTCCTCGGGGGCATCCTCAGGTATGAGGCGCCCCGCGCCGTCCATTCGCCGGTGTTCGGCGTGAGCGAGTCGCGAGGCAAGCGCCGCGGCCACGCCGGGGGCCACCCACTTGTCCGCGCCGCCCCGGACGACGAGGGCGGGCCCCGCGATTTTCTCCCACTCTACGCCGTCGAGCGCGCGATCGTTGACGGCGCGTTCGAGTTGCATCAAGTGCCGCACTCCTTCCCGACCCACGAAGGGCGCCACATAGCGTCCGATCAGAGCCGGTGGCATTCGTTCGGGGCGAGCGACGCTTCGCTCCAGGATCGGTCCCATGATGGCTGCGGCCCCCAGCATGCCGCGCGACGCGTCGAGCAAGTGCCGCGCGGCGAGTCGTTTGAACTCGGCGAAATCGTCGCCGCGAAGACGGGCTGGATCCGGGGGATTCAGCAGCACCAGGGACCGGACCCGGGACGCCCGGCGGGCGGCGAGCGCAAGAGCCACGGCGGCGCCCAGGTCCACGGCGACGAAATCGGCGCGGGCAACACGCAGCACAGTGAGTGCGCGGTCCAGGTACTCCGCCTGCGCGAGCACACCGAAATCAGCATCGAACGAGCGGTCCGACTCCCCGCAGCCGAGCAAATCCACCGCGAATGCCGTGACGCGGCCGAGCGGCAACGCGGGCGCGACGCTCCGCCAGAGGAACGCTGATGTGCCGAACCCGTGCAGCAAAACCATGGCGCGGTCACCGAACCCGTAGCGTTCCACGTGCACCGCCCCCGGGCCAACTGAGATTCGCACGCGTGCAACCTGTCACGGCGCGCAGCGAACCGCTAGCTTCCTCCGTCCCGCGCATATTTCCCGTGGTGACTGGCCGCCAAAGGGCCGGCACAGGAGGCAACCGACCGTGGCGAAAGCGCCCGTCCGCAAGCAGAACAACAGAACCTTCATCGGGCTGCTCGTTCTGGTGGGAGTGGTCGGCGTAGGCGCGCTTGGCTACGTCCTGACGCGACCTGGTGAGAAAGCCCTGACCGTCGATCCCAGCATTCCAGCGGGAACGGCGGAGGGATACTTGCTGGGCCGGCCAGATGCACCTGTGCAGGTGATGGAATTCGGCGACTTCGAGTGTCCGGGCTGTGGAAACTTCGCGAATGTCACGGAGCCCGACGTCAGGGCGCGTCTCGTGAACACGGGGATCGTTGCGTTTCGTTTCTTCGACTTTCCGCTTTCGGCGCACAGAAACTCGTGGACAGCGCACGTCGCGGCCTCGTGCGCCGCGGATCAGGGGAAGTTCTGGGAGATGCACGACCGCATCTATGCCGGGCAGAACGAGTGGGGCCTCACGGGGAGCGGAGAGGTCACGACGAATCCCATCAAGGTATTCCGGAAGTACGCGACCGAGATCGGACTCGACGTGAAGAAATGGGAAGACTGCCTCGCTGCGAAACCCCACGAAGCGCGCATCAAGGCGAACGCGGCCGAAGGAATGCGCCGCCAGATCAACGGCACGCCGACGTTCATCATCGGTAACAAGATGCTGCCCAGCGACCACGTCACCGGCTACGACGAATTCAAGCGATACGTCGATGAAGCACTCGCAGCCGCCACAAAGTCCGATAGCGGCAAGAAAGCGACCAGGACGGCCCCCCCCAGGAAGGGTGGCGCACCCGAGGAAAAGTGACCCGGCGAAACATTATCGCGGTGCTCTCGCTCGCGGGGGTGTTTCTCGCCACCTACCTGTCCCTGTACAAGCTCGGGATCATCGGCTCGCTCGCTTGTGGCACCGGGCAGTGCGAGGTGGTGCAGACGAGCCAGTGGGCGACGCTCGTCGGCGCGCCCGTTGCGCTCTGGGGCGTGGGATTCTACCTGGCCATGTTCGCCGCATCAGTTGCCGGCTCATTCGGTCACCTGACGGAATCACGCGCGATCAGCGTTGCTCTCGTCGTGATGAGCGGCTGGGGCGTGCTGTTCTCCGGATGGCTCACCTACGTCGAAGTGGTGAAGATCGAGGCCATCTGCCGGTGGTGCGTGGCGAGTGCGATTCTGGTGCTCGCGCTCTTTGTGCTCAGCATTGGGGAGATGAAAAAGGACAGCCGAGAGTCGAGAGTCGAGGGTTGAGGCGGCAATAAACGCTCGACGCGCGCCTCTCGACTCTCGATTTGAGTGCTTTCCGCCGTGCTCTATGCCCTCCGCGGCAACTTCGAGCGATCCGATGCGTCCGAGAGGCGCAGCTTGGGCCTCATTTCGTCGGGCGCTGGCTCGCTCGCGCGAGTCGCCGGCAACAGCTCCCGCCCGAGCACAACCAGCACCCGCGTGACGACCGTGCTCGCCAGAGGCTCGTTGATCCCCATCAGACGGATATAGCTGTCAATTGCGCGGTCGAATGACAGGTCGTCGGCGAGCGTGTCCACGAAGGTGAGCGCGTTGTCGACGTGCGTGCGAACAATCGCCTCTTCGGCGCGCGCCTGGGCCAGGCGCATTCGCCGATTGGCCGCGGGCTGCAGCCTGCGCGGGAACAGTGATTCCGGGAACAACGAACGCCACATAAGTATACGGACGACGACCAGGGCTCGAGTCAGGTATCGGAATGAGGGCCGCTCAGCCCTCCTTGTCCTCGTACTGCTCTTTCAGGGCTGCGACGACACCGGGATCCGCCAACGTCGTCGTGTCGCCAAGTGCGCGTCCTTCTGCAATATCGCGCAATAGCCGGCGCATGATCTTCCCCGATCTCGTCTTCGGAAGATCAACACTGAATATGACGTCGTCCGGTTTTGCCAGCGCGCCGATCTTCTGCGCAACGAACTCCCGCAACTCGTCGCGCAGGGCCGGCGACGCGTTCACTCCCTCGCGAAGGGTCACGAACGCTGCGATCGCCTGGCCCTTCAGGTCATGCGCCTTCCCCACGACCGCCGCTTCCGCCACCGATGGATGCTCCACGAGCGCGCTTTCCACTTCCATCGTACCGATCCGGTGTCCGGCGACGTTCAGCACATCGTCAACGCGGCCCAGAATCCAGAAGTAGCCATCGTCGTCTCGCTTGGCGCCATCGCCCGCGAAGTAGAGGTCCGGACGGCCCTTCCATTTGCTGAAGTATGTCTGGACGTAACGCGCGTCGTCACCCCAGATGGTTCTCGCCATGGAAGGCCATGGTTTCGTGAGTGCGAGAAGCCCTCCACCCACCTCTATGCGGCGCCCGGCGGCATCGAGCAGGTCGGCCGTAAAGCCCGGGAGCGGCTGAGTCGCGCTCCCCGGCTTGGTGGTGGTTACGCCCGGCAGCGGTGAAATCACGATCGCGCCCGTCTCGGTCTGCCACCATGTGTCGACAATCGGGCAGCGCTCGCCGCCGATGTGTTCGTGATACCACATCCATGCTTCGGGGTTGATCGGCTCGCCCACGCTGCCGAGGAGTCGGAGGCTTGACAGGTCGTGCTTCGCGGGATGGGCCGCGCCCCATTTCATGAATGCGCGAATCGCAGTCGGCGCGGTATAAAGAATCGTTACGCCCAGCCGCTCACAGATATCCCAGAAGCGATCCTTGTCCGGCCAGTCAGGCGCGCCTTCGTACATCACGCAGGTGGCTCCGTTGGCCAGCGGGCCGTACACCAGATACGAGTGTCCCGTGACCCACCCCACGTCGGCGGTGCACCAGAACACATCGGCATCCTTGAGATCGAACACGAGCTTGGACGTTGCGGCAACGCCAGTCAGGTACCCACCTGTGGTGTGCACGATGCCCTTCGGCTTCCCCGTCGTGCCCGACGTGTACAAAATGAAGAGCACATCCTCGGCGTCCATGACCTCCGCGGGGCAGACCGGCGCTGCGCCCTGCATCAAGCGGTGATACCAATGGTCGCGGCCCTCACGCATCTCGACATGTGCGTCGCTGATGGGCCCGCTCGTTCTCCTCTGCACGACCACCACGTGCTGCACGGTCGGGGCGTGTTCGAGCGCCTTGTCCGCATTGCGTTTGAGTGGAATGATCTGTCCCCGCCGATAGCCGCCGTCGGCCGTGATGAGCACCTTGGCCTCGGCGTCATTCATTCGATCACGCAGCGATTCGGCTGAAAAACCGCCGAACACGACTGAGTGGACCGCCCCGATGCGGGCGCACGCGAGCATCGCGATGGCCGCCTCGGGGATGAGTGGCAGGTAGATGCCAACGCGATCGCCCTTGTGAACGCCGAGACCCTTGAGGACGTTCGCGAACTGCTGGACCTCGCGATACAGATCCCAATACGTCAGCGTCCGGCGGTCACCAGGCTCCCCTTCCCACACGATCGCCGCCGTGTTGCGTGCCGGATTCCCATGGACCACGTGCCGATCAATGCAGTTGGTTGCCACATTGAGCTGGCCGCCGGAAAACCACCGGGCATGCGGCGGCTCCCATTCGAGCACGCGAGACCAGGGACGAATCCACTCGAGCTCACCGGCCATTCGCGCCCAGTAGGCCTCCGGATCGCGCGCTGCCTCGTCGGCAAGCGCCGTCGTTCGCACATTCGCGGCCGCACGAAATGCGTCGGGCGGTGCGAACCGTCTGTTCTCGGTGAGCAGGACGTCGATGTCGCTCATGGCTTCGGAAAGAGTATGTCGGAGATTGGCGCTTTCGTGAATGATGAGTGGCACCCGGTCGAGCTTGCGACGCCATCCTGAGCAGACAGCTCAGCCGACTCCAAAATAGACGCTGCTACAGAAAGTGGCACACCTGTGGCGGCTGATCATCAAGCCGCCCTGTCGCACCGATGGCAAGCCGCGATAAAGCCTTACAAGACAGCTGCTTCCAACAGTTCTGGGAATGGCATGGAAATGGCATAACCACTACGCGCTACCGAAGTGTTTTCCGCCATGCGCCAAGGGATTATTCACATGCTGACTGCAGAACCGAATGTCCGTACACTGGCCGCTCCCCATCGTCTCGTGGGCGAGACTCGTCTTGATTTCCGCAGTGCGGCGCTCTGTCATCTCGAGCGGGTCGCTCAGCGAAACGGTGCCCGCCTGCTGATCGATTTGAAGGAGACGACCGACATCGATGCCAGCGGGCTTGGCGTTCTCATCCTTCTCCAGAAACGGGCCCGGGAGCGCATGATCGCCACGAGGCTGCTGCACGCCCCGTACGTGGTGAAACAGATGCTTGAACTGACGAAGCTTGCCTATCTTTTCGAATACGAGGACTGACTCGGCTAGCCCCGTTGCTCGCGCTTCCGGCGATGCCATGCCGCCAGGCTTGACTCGCCCTGCAGACGAGTCTTGACGCTGACTGATCCCATCAGCGCGACGCCGTGAATTCGTATGAGCGGCGCGCCGGGGTCCTCGGTTCCCGCAGAATGGAGCTCCTTGAACTCGCCCATGATGGCGAGGCCGTCGCATACGATGCGAAGGGCCGGTGGTGCGATCACCTTCACCTCGCCCATGATGGCGGTGATATCGATTTCGATTTCGCCCTGCGAGAGCAGCGCCTCGCGCAGATCCAGTTCGGCGTCCCCATCATGGCCCACACGACGTTCCGCCGGGCGGGAATCCACTCGCCCACCTTCTTTATCTCGGACATGACCGCGAGCGTTCGCTTCTCGCTGGGGGCTTCGCCTGGGGGCGAGCCGCTGTACAGAGGAGTCGAAATCGGCGCCGGGGGCACGGAGCGCATGGAGCGCGTCGAGGCCGGAGAGGGGAGCGCCGGGAGGTTGGCGAGTAGCGCGTCGAGATCTGCGGCGTTCACAGGCTTGGACGCGAGGTCAAAGCGCGCCTCGAGTTCTTGCGTCGTGAGGTTGTCGTTCGCGTACTGCGCGCACAACGTCTGGATCACGCGCTCGCGCTCGACTTCGAGCTCAGGCACGGGTCAGTTGCCTCGTCGCAACACGAGCGCCGCGTTGATTCCCCCGAACCCGAATGAGTTCGAGAGGAGATACTCGACTCTCGCCCGCCGTCCCGTGCGAGGAACGTAATCGAGGTCGCAGCCAGAGTCCGGCACGTCGAGATTCACAGTCGGCGGAATCCATTCCTCGTGAAGAGCCATGGCGCTGATGGCGGCCTCGAAAGCGCCACTGGCACCCAGCGCATGGCCATAGTAACCCTTCGTGCCGCTGACAGGAATCCGCGCGGCGTGGCTATCGAACACCTGCTTGATCGCCTGTGTCTCGCTGACATCGTTGAGCGGCGTGGAACTGCCGTGAGCGTTGATGTAGCCAATCTCCCGCGGGCTCAGATGTGCATCGGCGAGCGCGAGCCGCATCGCCCTGGCGGCCTGCGCCCCCGAGGGGAGCGGCGCGGTCATGTGATGCGCGTCGTTGGTGGTGCCATATCCGCAGAGCTCCGCGTAGATTCGCGCCCCGCGCGCCTCCGCCCGCTCCCATGCCTCCAGCGTGAGCACGGCGGCACCCTCTCCCATGACGAATCCGTCCCGATCCTTGTCGAAGGGGCGCGACGAACGTTGCGGGTCGTCGTTGCGGGTGCTCATTGCACGAATGATGGCGAAGGCGCCATAACAGAGCGGGAAAAGCGGTGCCTCGGAACCGCCGGCGAGCATCACGTCCGCATAGCCGTGACGGATCTGCCGCAGCGCCTCTCCGATTGCCATGGTGCCACTGGCACAGCTCATCGCGTTGGTCGAGTTGGGGCCACTGACGCCGAATTCGATAGCGATGTTGCAGCTGGCGGCGCCCCCGTAGACGGCAAGCGCAAGGGTCGCGTCGACCCCGCGGATGCCCTGCGTGAGAAAGACACCGAGCTGCTCCTCCGCGTACCCTACGCCGCCGAGTGCCGTCCCCATCATGGCGCCGATTCGCTCGCGATCTTCTGTCTCGAGGCGAATGCCCGCATCAACGAGGGCCATGCGCGCCGCTGCCACGGAGAACTGCCCGAACCGGTCGAGCCGCCTCGCGCGCTTGGCCTCGAGATGATCTCCCGCGCGGAAGTCAGGCACCTCGGCCGCATTGTGCGAACGGAAGATTGATGGATCGAACCGAGTCACCGACCGCACGGCCGATTGTTCGGCGCGAACGCCCGCCCAGAAGCCCTCGCGTCCGGTGCCGATGGGTGTAATCGCGCCGATGCCGGTGATGGCGACGCGACGTGGCTGCTGGCTCATGCACCGCCTCCCGGTTTCCGCAACTGGTTCTCCGCTCGTTCGGCCGCGCGCGCCAGTCCCGCCACAGTTCTCGACGCAATGCCATGAATGAACACCGGCCCGATCACCGCGCGCGCCGCGATCGCCCCGATCAGCGGCCATGCCGGCCCGTCCCACACATGCACGAGCCGCACGAACGTGCCGCCAGCGCCAGACTCGAGCCGCCATTCCACGTCCATACCCTGCGTGATACCACCGGTGTGACGAAACCGTACCGCCGGCCGCTCTCCCTCTACCACTTGCATTTCAGATCGCCACCGGGTAGGCCAGCCGACCGGCCCGAACGGGCGGTCGGCCGCCATCTCCACGATCCCCCCGCCGTCACTCGCTCGCTCCTCGAATCGCACTCGCCGATAGTGCGCTAAGAGAGAGGGCCAGCGCTCCACATCGCGAACGATGGCGAAAAGGGTGTGGGGCGTGGCGCGAACGAATGCCTCGTCCACGGTAATCATCGCGCGTCCGATCGGCATCGGACCCAATTGATACGGCCGGCGGATCGCTGCGGATTGGCCGCCTGCGCCGGCCACTCGCGGATCGCTCAGGTGGGACTCCAGCTTGCCGTCACGCGAAAGCCGCGGCGGTTGCGCACCGCGGGACGGACCCCGGTTGCCGCGTGCACGGCATCGGAAAGTTCGCGTGTTCTGAAGCCCCGCAGCACCGACACCACGCCGTCATGACGGCTGACGGGATGGAAGTTCAGAGCCCAGCTCGCGAGCCACAGGCCCCCCGCTGCCAACCATGCGCGCCGAATATCGGCCACGATCACCCGCCGTCGGGCTACACGGTTCAGCTCGGCCAGGACCACCCGCGCGCACGGATCCTCGAAGTGGTGCAGCACTTGAGAGCACGTCACGACGTCGACGCTGCGACTCGCTACCGGGAGCGCCCGGGCATCAGCTGCGAGGGCGTCGCCGCTCCGCGCCCTGCTGGACGCGGCGAGCCACTCGGTAAGCTCGAGGCCGATGGTTGTGAGCGGCACGCCGACCCGAGCCGCCGCTCTCCGGGCGCCCTCTGGTATGTCGCCAGCGCCAGTTCCCACGTCGAGCAAGGTGAGGGAGAGCCTGGAGCGGCACGCCTCCGCTAGCACGGGCGCGAGTTCGGCGAGCACGGCGCTCGTACCGCCGAACAGCCGGTTGGCACGCGCGACGTCTGCGAGCGACCGCGTGGCGAGTGTGTGGTCAGCGGCGGGATTGTCGAGAAACTCGACGCCGCGCACGCGGTGCGGGCCCCCTCCAAACTCGAACGTCACGGTGCCAGTCGGCCGTACTCGCCGCGAAAATACACGAGCGGGCGTCCATCGCTCGCATTCGCGCCGATCACCTCGCCGACAACGATCGTATGGTCGCCGCCTTCGTGCCGGGCCCTGACAGCACACTCCAGGTGGGCAAGCGCTCCGTCAATGAGCGCCACGCCGAGCGCACCGCGGGAAACCTTCACGCCCTCGAATCGGTCGTCATACGGCTCGGCAAAGCGGCGCGAGAGTTCCTCCTGTTCGGCGGCGAGCACGCTGACGCCAAAGCGATCGGCCGCCGCTACCGCTCCGGCAATGGTCGCGTCGTGACCGATGCACGTGAGCACGAGCGGAGGCTGCAGGCTCAGGGAGCAGAATGCGCTGACGGTCATGCCGTGATCGGTCCCGCTCGCGTCGCAAACGGTGATCACGGCAATGCCGGAGGGAAAATGGCTGAGCACGTGGCGAAAGACAGGCGGCCCGATGCGGTCGGGCGACATCACGGCCGCCCGAGCGGGGCCAGCAGCTGCGCGAGGAAGCCCGGGCGAAGGACTTCGCGGGCCGGCACAAAGTCTCCGGTCACACCCACCAGCAGGTCGGCGAGATGCGGGCGTCGGGCAAGCACGCGCGCGGCCCGGTTGAGTACCGGGCTCAACGCCACCGCGAGAGCGACCAGGCGCTCCAGACGCCATTTTCCCGAGAACTCCTGGCGCCGGCATCGATCATAGGCCTCCAATGCTGCATCCGCCGCGCGGCGCGTGGGCGCGCGCAACGCCTCGTGCACCCAGGGACCGAGCAGTTCGCCGCCTCGCAACGCGGAATAGATCCCTTCACCAGTGAACGGGTCAAAGAACTCCGCAGCGTCTCCCACCAGCGCCGCACCGCTCGCCCAAGCGCGCCGCGTTCTCGCCGCAAAGGGGCCCGTCGCGCGCACGGGCGAGACGCGCTCGGCGTGGGCAAACCGCGCCGCAAGCAACGGATGCGCGGCAATGCGGGCGTCGAAGAACACGTCGACGCCGAATCGTGCCTCGCCAGCCAGCGACTGCGGCACCACCACGGCGACATTCGTCACACCGCCGCCGACGTCCGCCAGGCCGCAGTATCCATCTCGCGTCACGTGCATCTCACCGCAGTCGCCCATGCCGAGCACGCCCGCATAGTGCGAGACGAATGCCATGCGCCGCGGCCACCGCGCATGCCGCGCGAGTCCCAGGCGGCGCGCGACCACGGACCGGAGGCCGTCCGCGCCAACGACGATCGTGGCGCGCACATCGCGGTCCACGGACCGCCCAGTCGTTCCGGTTGCGCGTACGCCGGTCACGCGCCCCGCGCCGTCGCGCAGCAGCGCCGTCACGTGTTCCCCTTCTGCCACGCGCGCGCCGGCGGACCGGGCGGCGTTCAGCACGATGCTGTCGAGGGCTTCGCGGCGAAGTGCCAGGCCGCTGTCGCGAAACCCGCGAAAGCCGTGAGCCGCGGCGAACCTTCCCTGGAACGAGACGCCGTTCGCCGCGTGGATCGTCATGCCCGCGAGTTGCGCGCCGCCCGCCGCCTCGATGGCTTCGAGTGCTCCCATGTCGGCGAGAATGCGCGATGCCTGCGGGCTGAGGTATTCCGCGCACGGCTTGGCGCGCGGAAAGTGGGCGCGGTCCAGCACGAGGACGTCAACGCCCTTACGCGCCAGCGTCCATGCGGTGGCTGCCCCGCCGGGGCCAGCTCCGACAACCAGCACTTCCACCCGCTCAGGACTCGTCATGCCGCTCCGCCACTCCTGTCACGCATGCCGCACGCCGCCGTTGTTCGGGGAACCTGCGTTGCCGCGCGCGCGAAACGCAAGCCAGAACTCTGGTCGGCGTGCGTGCGCGGGCGTAGCTTCATCAGTCCCGCCGTCGCTTGAGCCCGTTTTTTTTTCTGGCCCCCGATGCCTCCCACAGTCGATCCACTCCTGCCGCTCAGTTTGTTCGAGGCGGTTCGCTCGGTCGACATGCCCCGTGACGAGCTCGAGACCGAGCTGGTGGAAGAACTGCGGAACAAGCGTCTCGGCCTCAGCGACACCGTGTTCGCGCAGATCAAGCGGTACGGCGAGGCGGTCCGGCGCAAACAGCGCCCCCCTGGCGATGAAGTCGTCGCACTGGCCAAGCTCATTGGCCGGCGCCCCGACGCGGAGGAAGTGTATCGCGAGGCGGGCCGCATCCTCGCGCGCCAGGCGTATCAGACCATCTCTCCGTTCACGCGCCGGATGATGCTCACGCTTCCGTCGCTGCTCTCGCGCCCCATCGCACTGCGACACACGCGCCGCCTTACCCGCCGATACGTCGCCGGCGTGGTGCGCCGCGTGGGGTCGGCAGTCCTGCTCGAGGTGCGCGATTCGGTCACCGTCGACGCCGCGCCCAGGTTGGCGGGATGCGCATATTATGAATCCGCGCTCCGCGAACTTCTGCTGCTGCTGGTCGGTGGCGTCGGCGCCGTAGACCACGTGCGGTGCGCCAGCCGCGGAGAGGGAACGTGCGAGTGGCGTGCTGAGTGGCGCCCGATCGGAACGAGCCCGCACTGAGTATCGGCCGGGACTCCTTAACGGAGGTTTGATGCTGACCAGGTTATCGCTCGCGGAAGTGCAGGGCGCGCTCGCAGAGGCGGGGGTGGATGGATGGCTGCTGTATGATTTCCGTGGCTCGAATCCCATTGCCCACACCATGCTTCGCCTCGAGGGTCTCGTGTCGCGCCGAGTGTTTGCATGGGTGCCGCGCTCGGGAACGCCCGTCGCCATCACGCATGCGATCGAGGAGGGTCCGTGGGCACACTGGCCCGCACAGTGGGAGCGGCGTGTCTATGCATCGTGGCGGTCGCTGGAAGAGGAGGTGGCCAAACTTGTGCGCGGCAAGCGCGTGCTGATGGAATACTCACCAGGTGATGCGGTGCCGGTGGTGGACCGGGTACCCGCGGGCGTCATCGAGATGGTGCGCACCAGCGGGGCGACGGTGCTGACATCTGCGAACCTCGTCTCACGGTTCTTCGCCGTCTGGGATGCCGGGCATCTCGCATCGCACCAGCGCGCCGCCGAACAGCTGGCACGGATCGCAAAGGAGGCCTTCGCCCGCGCGGGCGGGGCCATGCGAAACGGCGCGCCGCTCGCGGAACATGACCTCATGGCCTGGATCCGCCAGGAGTTCGACAAGGCCCGCCTGTCCACGGACCACGGCCCCAACGTGTCGGCGGGGGAGAACGCCGCGAATCCGCACCATGAGCCGTCGCCGGAAAAGCCGCGGCTGCTGCGCTCGGGCGACATCGTGCTCATCGATCTCTGGGCAACAGAGGCGGGCGGAATGTGGGCCGATCAGACCTGGATGGCCTCCATGGGCGCGCCGTCGGCGCGAGCGCGCCACGTGTGGTCCATTGTGCGTGACGCGCGCGACGCTGCGATCACGCTCATTCGCGCCCGCATTGCGGCGCGCCAACCCGTCAAAGGTGCGGACGCCGACGACGCGGCCCGCAGCGTGATCGAGGCAGCGGGATATGGCGCACAATTCACGCACCGGACCGGACACTCGATAGATGCGCGGGCGCTGCACGGAGCCGGCCCCAACCTCGACAATCTCGAGACGCGGGAAGAGCGCGTGCTGATTCCGGACGTTGGATTCTCGATTGAACCAGGCGTATACCTGCCCGGCGAGTTCGGCATGCGAACCGAGGTCAATGCGTGCATGGGACAGGACGCACTGATCGTCACGCCGCGCGAGATCCAGACGGACCTGCTCATTGTCTGAGCCGGACTCGGGCGGTCAGCCAACGAACGAGAGGCTTCGGCGTGAGCTTGGCCTCTTCTCCGCCGCCCTGCTCGTGGTGGGCGGAATCATCGGCAGCGGGATCTTCTTCACACCTGCCCAGACTGCACAGGCGTTGCCGAGCGCAGCCTGGGTGCTTGGGGTGTGGGCCGTGGGCGGCGTAGTGGCCCTCGCCGGCGCACTGACTTACGCCGAGCTCGGCGCGATGATGCCGGAAGCCGGTGGCGGATATGTGTACGTGCGCGAAGCGTTCGGTCCATTGCCCGCATTTCTGCTGGGGTGGATGACGTGGCTGTTGATCGCGAGCGGTGCGATCGCGGCCGTTGCCCTGAGCTTCGCGGGCTACCTCGCGCGGTTCATTCCGATCGGCCCGGCCGGCGGCCCAATGGGCGTCGCGGCGATCACCATCGTCGCGCTGACCGCCACGAATTACGTCGGCGTGAAGCCGGGCACGGTAACCGCGAACGTCTTTACGATTGCAAAGATCGCCGCCCTGGCAGCACTGATCATCGTGGGATTGCTGTCCACTCCCTCCAGCGCCGCTCCGGTGGTCGCGGCGCCCGCCGCGCCGGCCCTCGCAGCGGGTCTTGCCGCCGCGTTTGTCGCCGTGCTTTTCACGATTGGTGGCTGGCAGCAGACGAACATGGTGGCGGGCGAGATCCGCGATCCGTCGCGCACGCTCCCCAAGGCGCTGTTCATCGGCGTCGGCATCGTCATCGCCGTCTATCTGGGGGCAAACATCGTGTATCTGCGCTCGCTTGGACGAGACGGGCTCGCCGCAAGCAACGCGGTTGCGGCAGACACGGCCGCGCGACTCGTGGGGCCCTGGGGCGCGCAGGCCATCACGATCGCCGCCATGCTGTCGATCTTCGGGTTCGTGAACGTCGCCCTGCTCACCAACGCCCGCGTTCTCTTTGCACTCGGCGCCGACGGGGCGTTCTTGCCGCAGGCCGGCCGCGTGCATCCGCGCTTCGGCTCGCCCCACGTGGCGCTTGTGATGCTGGGGGGGTGGTCGCTCGTCCTCCCGTTCGCGACAAGCGGCCAGATCGGCAACCTTCTCTCCGGCGTGGTGTTTGCCGACTGGATCTTCTTCGGGCTCGGCGCGGCAAGCGTATTCGTGCTCCGCCGCAACCGTCCTGACCTCATCCGTCCGTATCGTGTGCTCGGCTATCCCTGGCTGCCGGGGTTCTTCGTGATTTGCGCGATGATGGGCGTCGTGAGCGCGTACATATCGTCGCTACGGATGTCGCTGGCAGGGACTGCCATGCTTGCGGCGGGCGCGGGGGTGTACCACTGGGGGAGGCACCGCGCAATCCGCTGAGTACGACGCCGATGACCCAGCGCCCACGCTTCTCGTCTCTCGCCCAACGATCGCCGTACCCCGCACGCCGCGCCTCCTGCGGCACGCGTAGTTATCGGATATGCCGGTCCACCACCATTGCGACGAACAGCAATGCCAGGTACAGCAGGGAGTATTTGTACACCCACCACGAGGGCCCGACCCACGTCCCGCCGGCCGCCGCACGCACACGCCACACGCCACGCACCAGCAGTCCCCCGAGCACGAGCGCGGCGCCCAGGTACACCACGCCGAACACGCCGAAGCAGACCGGTAGCACCGTGATCGCCACAAGCAGGAGGCTGTACCAGAGCATCTGGTCCATCGTTTCGCGCTCGCCCCAGACGACCGGCGCCATGGGCACGCCGGCCTTGCTGTAGTCGCGCTGCTTGTTCAGTGCCAGCGCCCAGAAATGCGGCGGCGTCCAGTAGAACACGATCAGGAAAAGGTAAAGCGAGGCGAGATCCACGCGTCCCGTCACCGCCGCCCATCCGACCAGCGGCGGAAACGCTCCCGCCGCACCACCGATCACGATATTCTGCGGCGAGCGTCGCTTGAGCCACCGCGTATAGATGAACACGTAGAAATAGAATCCGGCGAGTGCGAGCGCGGCCGTGAGCACATTCACGAAGTGCGCGAGCAGCCAGGTCGCCGCCGTCGCGAGCGCAATGCCGAAGGCGATGACCGCGCGCGGCGTCATGCGGCCACTCGGGATCGGTCGCAGGCGCGTCCGCGCCATCACGTCGTCGATGTCGCTGTCGAGGTACATGTTGACGGCGTTCGCTCCCCCCGCCATCAGGTAGCCGCCGAGCGTCACCCAGACGACCGTCATGACAGAAGGGCTGCCGGCGACGAACATGGGCGCGACCGTGGTCACGAGCAGGAGCGAGATGATCCTCGGCTTTGTCAGGGCGATGAGATCAGCCGCGAACGTCCGCCCTTTGCTGACGGCCAGTGTGTCGGTCACGAATGCGCGCCTGCCGCCGGCGGACGCGCCTCGAACTTCACGGTTGCATCATGCATCGTGTGCCAGGTCCAGACGAGCGTGAGCGCGAGGGCTAGTCCCGGCAGCACGGCGTACCCCCACTCGAGCACGGTCCTGCCGTGCCGGGGCCCATGCTGCATGCCACGCCGGGTGGACCGGAGGATGAGTGCCTGGGCGAGCACAATGACGCCAGCGGCGGTCCAGAACAGGAGGTCGGAGAACGCGGTGGCCATGGCCCACACAAAGTTCGCGGGAGGAAGGAGGGGCGGGAAGGGGTGCGCGCACCTTCGTCGCTCGCGATGGCACGTGCCCTCGCGCTCCCGCCTGCCGTGGAGTAGCCTTTTCCGATGACCAACGACAGCGGCGCGACTGCCCGCCCGACTCTCGCGCGCAGGCTCGGATTGTGGAGTGCGGTCGCTGTCGTGATTGGCTCGACAATCGGGTCCGGCATTTTTCGTTCGCCAGCCGGCATTGCGGCACGCATTCCCGGCCCGTTGCCGATGCTCGCCGTATGGGTCACGGGGGGTGTGTTCGCGCTCTGCGGCGCGCTCACGATGGCTGAGGTGGCGAGTGCGCTCCCGGAGACCGGTGGGGTGTACGTGTTCTGCCGCGAGGGTTGGGGGCGGCTCGCGGGTTTCCTGTTCGGCTGGGGTCAGCTGGTGATGATTCGCGCCGCGTCCCTCGGCGCCATCGCGATTACTTTCGCCGAGTACTTCTATCGCGTTACCGGTCGCGATCCCGAGATACCGGCCAACGTACAGCCCGTTCGCTGGGTGGCGGCCGCGGCCATCGTGCTGACGGCGATCTTCAACATCCGGGGGGTGCGGCTCGCGTCGACCGTGATCAACGTGACCGTGCTCGCCAAGTACGGCGCGCTGGTGTTCATCGTGCTTGTCGCATTCGCGATCGGTCTGCCGCAGACGGGCGGTCATTTCTCGCCGGCGTTCGGGGAGCAGCCGGTGACGGCGGCCGCGTTCGGACTGGCGATCGTGAGCGTGCTCTGGGCTTTCGATGGCTGGGCCGACCTCGCGTATAACGCCGGCGAGGTGAAGGACCCGAGGCGCAACCTGCCCCGGGCGCTCATAGGCGGGACGCTTGCCGTGAGCGCGATCTACCTCGCCGCGAACCTTGCGTATCTCGCCGTGCTTCCGATCAGCGCACCCGTCGGTGCGGATGGCATTGGCGGAATTGCACAATCGAGACTCGTGGCCGCGGACGTCGCGCAGCGGGTGATCGGTCCGGCGGGCGTCATCTTCGTGTCGGTTACGGTGATGGTCTCCACATTCGGTACGCTCAACACGGTGCTCTTCACCAGCCCGCGCATTTTCTTCGCGATGGCCGACGACCGCCTCTTCTTTCAGCGCGTCGCGGCGGTGCATCCGCGCTTCGGTACGCCATGGATCGCGATAATGATCACGGCGTCGCTCGGTGTCGCGTTCGTGCTTACGCGGACGTTCGAGCAGCTGGCCGACGCCTTCGTGACGGCGTTTCTTCCATTCTACCTGCTCGCCGTGGCATCCGTCTTCCGGCTGCGCGGCCGGCCGGGCTACAATCCGTCGTTCCGGGTGCCGTTGTATCCCGTCGTTCCGGGGCTCTTCATCCTTGCAGTGCTCTTCCTGCTGGGCAACGCGATCGTGCAGGAATCGAGCCGTGTAAGCACACTCGTGGTGCTGGGCGTGTGCGCGGCGGGCATTCCAGTCTACTATGTCACGGTGGGGCGCAACCGGACGTGACAGGCAGAGCAGGCGGCAGTCACGTGAAATGCGAGAATCCCCCGAGACCGCCGTGGGCTGCGTGACCAGCCGGTTACATCTTTATTCGTTGACGATTCGCGCGCGATCGCCATACCTTTGCAGGCCTCAAATCGCCACCCCTTCCATCAGGAAATCGTTCATGCCGAAACATCGCTGGCAGACCCTCTCGGCGGTCTTCGCCGCACTGATGACGCTAGCCGCCACTGCTGCTGCGCAGATCACCACCGGCATCATTGCCGGCCGGGTTGTGGATGGTGCGCTCAAGCCGATCGAGGCGGCGCAGATCATCGTGCAGAACAAGGAGACGGGCCTCGCGCGCAACGCCGTGACGAACGTCAACGGCAGCTACGCGGTGCTTGGCCTCGAGGTGGGCACCGGGTACTCGGTGACCGCGCGACGGATCGGGTTTGCGCCGATCACCAAGGACAACCAGGGCGTGAGTGTCGGCACAACAACCCGCGTGGACTTCGAACTGCGCACGCAGGCCGCGCAGCTGAGCGGCGTCAATATCGTCGCCGTCACCGACCCGATCATCTCCCCGTCACGAATGGGCGTGGGGACGACGATCACGGATTCATCGCTGCACCGGCTACCATCCCTCAATCGCAGCTTCACCGACGTGATGACGTCGGTGTCCCAGATTTCGACGTCGGGCCCGGGGCTCTCGGGCGGCGGCGCGAACAACCGCTACAACAATATCCAGATCGACGGCTCGACCGAGAAGGACCTTTTCGGCCTGACGTCCACCGGGCAACCGGGGGGCCAGGCGAACGGCAAATCGATTGGCATGGAGTCCGTCAAGCAATACCAGGTGCTGCTCTCTCCCTTCGACGTTCGATACGGAAACTTCGCCGGCGCACTCGTCAACGCGGTCACGCGAAGCGGGCAGAACAAGCTGTACGGCACCACCTATTACTACTTACGCGATTCTGCGCTCACGCGCACGCAGTCGTACCTCGCCGGCTTCAGGCAGGGTCAGTACGGTCTTTCCCTCGGCGGGCCAATCGTCAGGAACAAGGCGTTCTTTTTCATTAACCCTGAGTGGCAGGACCAGAACAACCCTGCGTCCGGACCGTTCATCGGCGGCCCGGGACCGACACCAGCGCAAGCGGATATCGACCGCGTCAGGTCAATCCTCTCGCCGGCCGGGTACCGGGTGGGCACTGGAGCACTCCGGACGGACAAGAATCCGCTCACCAACGTTTTCGTGCGGTTCGACATTCAGAACCTGCCCGGAAACTCGACGCTCACGCTGCGGGACAACTACGCGCACGCGGAGCAGGACAATTTCAGCCGCTTCTTCAACAGCACGACATTCCCGCTCGATGACAACGGCCAGACCTTCAAGTCCGACAAGAGCGCCTACGTCGCTCAGCTCAAGTCGGCCTTCTCGAGCGGAGCGTATAACGAGCTCTACTTTGGCCTAACGCACATCCGGGAAGGCCGTTCCACGTTCGTACCACCCAACCAGCCCCAGATACAGGTGCGCACCACAGGTCCCCTTTCGATCGTGACCGGTGCGGAGCGCTCATCGGGGGCCAACCAGCTCGACCAGGACATCTACGAGTTCACGGAGAACTTCGTCTTTCCGATCGGCACCAGCCATCGCGTCACCATCGGCACGCAGAACCAGTGGTTCAAGGTCCGCAACCTGTTCGGCCAGAATCGTGCCGGCTTCTGGCAGTTCAACTCGCTTGATTCGCTTGCGGGCACCTGCGCCACCTGCGGGGGCGTCGCGACGGCGCAATCGTTCCAGGTCGGCGTTCCGGCGCTGGCCGGCAGCGACGGTTCGGTCCGTTTTCACCAGCGCACCAACGCGGCCTTCATACAGGACGAGTGGGTACCGACGAACCACCTCACCGTTTCGTTCGGCCTGCGCGCTGATGTGTCGTTCTTCGATGAAAGGCCCCCGCTCAACCAGGGTGTGCTCGACACGCTCAAGCGCCGCACCGATCAGCTCCCTTCGGGCAACTGGCAGCTCTCGCCCCGTGCCGGCTTCAACTGGGATGTGACTGGCGATGGCGTGAATCAGTTGCGCGGCGGCTTCGGCGTCTTCACCGGGCAGCCCGCGTTCGTCTGGATGGCCAATCAATACCAGAACTCCGGGCAGGGTGGATTTGCGCAGCTCACATGCAACAGCGCAACCAACAAGCCACCGGCGTTCAGCCCTGCGGCAGCACTTGCCAATCCGCCCACGGCCTGCCAGAGCGGGCTGACGGCAGCTGCCGGGGCCGAGATCGACCTTGCCTCGAAGGATCTCAAGTTTCCCCAGAGCGCTCGCGCCACGCTGGGATACGACCGGGTGTTGTGGGGCGATTATGTCCTGACGCTGGAGGGGATGTACACACTCGGCTGGAACCAGCTCTACTACCAGAACATCGCGCTTGCCGGCCCGCAGGGCCTCGATCGCCATGGACGCGTGATGTACGGGGGTGCTCCGGCCTCACCGGTAACCGTGGGTGGCACGATGGATCCGGTGACGGGCCTCGCGAGCGGCGGCTACAGTCGCAAGCAGGTGTTCGAAATCACGAACTCCTCCAACGACCGTGCCTCGCAGTTCACGGTTGCGCTCGCCCACAGGTACAGCGACAACTTTGAGGCGTCCATCGCCTATACGCATTCGGACGTGCAGGACGTCCAGAGTCTCACGTCGTCCACGACGATCTCACAGTACACATTCGGGCGCTCGTATGGCCCGCTTCCCGAAAACGACAGATCACTCGGCCGCTCCATTTTCGACCAGCCACACCGCTTCACTTTCGCGGGGTCGTACACCTTCCCGACGACAGGCACGGATCTCTCCCTCATCTATCTCGGCGAGAGCGGCAAGCGATTCCATTACACCTACCAGGGTACGTCCGCCGGAGACTTGAACGGCGATGGCATCGGCAACGACCTCGTGTACGTGCCAAAGAACGTGCGCGACTCCAACGAGATCATCTTCGTGCCCTTCGGTACGACGTCGATCACCAAACAGCAGGATGCCTTTGAGAAGTTCATCAATGCGCACCAGTGCCTGCAGAACGCGGTCGGGACGATCATGGACCG
>DASZZO010000300.1:0-16930 GCA_035544915.1 Gemmatimonadaceae bacterium
CCATTCGACGCGAAGTCACCGCAGGCAATGATCGCGGCGCACCTGTCGACTGCCCCGCGTTCGCTTGCGGCGACCGGAGCCACCGTGCCGCCCAGGTTGGCCCACCTTGTGATGCGCTGCCTGGAGAAGGATCCCGCGCGGCGCCCCCAAGTGCCGAGGAGCTTGCAAGGGCCTTCCGCGCCCTCGGCGGATCAAGCGAGCAAGCGGCCCGACCCGGTCCCGGCGCGCGCAGGCGATGGGATGCGGCCACTGGTGCGGCCGGGATCGCAGCCCTCGCTCTCGCCGCGTTCTGGCTCAGCCGTCGGCCTTCGGCGGCACCCGCAGAGGGCGTAGCGATCAAGTCCATTGCGGTGGTTCCGCTGGAGAACATGAGCCGGGATTCCGCAGACGCGTACTTCGTCGACGGACTGTCAGACGAGCTCGCGTCGGCGCTCGGCAAGGTGCAGGGATTGGTCGTCGCGCCGCGAACGTCGGTGCTGTATTTCAGGAAGCACAACCTTAGCACCCGGCAGATGGGCGAGAGCCTCCACGTCGCCGCGGTGCTCGAAGGCCGCGTGCGTCGGGACGAGCGGACGGTACGGGTGACCGCAGAGCTGACGAGAACGCGGGACGGTGTCGGAATCTGGAACGAAGTGTTCCAGGCCGCGCGGTCAGGCGTGTTCGCGATGCAGGACGACATCACGCATGCCATCGTCGGCAAGCTGCAACTCACGCTCGGCGCTTCGCCGGCCGCAAGCCGGGGCGCCAGCAACGCCGCCGCTCATGAGCTGTACCTCAAGGGCCACTATTTCTGGGACCAGCGCACGAGCGCCGGGTTCACGACGGCGATCAGGTACTTCGAAGACGCCGTGCGGCTCGATTCCACCTACGCGTTGGCCTATGCCGGTCTCGCCGACTCGTGGACGCTGCTCGGGACATTCGGCTACGTGGCCCCCAGCGAGGGATTCGAAAAAGGCCGGATCGCGGCCAGGCGTGCCCTCCAACTCGACAGCACGCTGGCGGAATCGCACACCTCGCTCGGAATGATCGCCACCTTCTACGATTGGGACTGGAAGACGGCGGAGCGCGAGTTCGACCGGGCGGCGGCGCTCGACCCGAGGTACGCCAATACGTTCCTGTTCCGTGCGTGGACGCTGGCGTTCACGGGCCGGCTCGAGGAGGCGCTGGCCGCCGTGCGGCACGCTCGTGAGCTCGATCCCCTGAATCGTACGATCAGTACTCGCGTCGCCACGATGCTCGATTTTCTCGGCCGCTTCGACGAAGCGGAGCGGGAGCTTCGAGCGACGCTGGCGCTGGACCCGACGTACTTCATCACGCGCTCGGACATGGCGACCATGCTCACCCTGCGCGGCCGGTATGACGAGGCACTGCCGTACCTGGCCCCCGTTGGACCGGACTACTCACGCTCGCACCTGACGCCAACTGGCTATCTCTATGCGCGCATGGGGAATCGCGGCGCCGCGCTTGCCTTCATCGACACACTGCATGCAGTGGCAAAGCGGCAACATGTACCGAGGGAGGCGATTGTCGCGACGTATGTCGGGCTCGGCGATCTCGATGCCGCGTTTGCCGAACTCGCGATCTCCGTGCAAGAGCGCGATTGGGGCGCCGTCAACACGGGCATTGACCGGCGCTACGCGGCGATGTGGAAGGATCCAAGATATGCGGCCATCCGGCGCGCGACAAATCTCGAAGGAGTGCCGCCAGGCACCACTCGACCCTAGTTTTCGCTCGTGCCGGAATTCCGCCTCTACAACACGCTCAGCCGGTCCATCGAACCGTTCGCACCGGCCGACGGGCACAAGGTGCGGTTCTACACCTGCGGCCCAACCGTCTACAATCCCGCGCACCTCGGCAACTTCCGCACCTTCCTGTTCGAGGATCTCCTGCGCCGCGTTTTCCGTCTTCAGGGGTGGGCCGTTGAGCAGGTCATGAACATTACGGACGTCGACGACAAGATCATCAAGCGCGCGTCGGATCAGGGCAAGACAATCCGTGAGATCACGGATCCCGTAGTCGAACTGTTCTATGACGACCTCGCCTTTTTGCGAATCCAGCGCGCGGAACACTACCCGCGCGCCACGGCATATATCGCTGAGATGGTGGAGCTGGTACGGCGTCTCATGGACAACGGCGTGGCGTACAAGGCAGATGACGGGTCCGTCTATTTCGCGATAGACAAGTTTCCCGCGTATGGCAGGCTCTCGCGCCTCGACACGCGCGAAATCAGGGCGGGCGCGCGGGTAGCGCAGGACGACTACGCCAAGGACAACGCGCAGGACTTTGCGCTGTGGAAGGCGGCCAAACCGGAAGACGAAGCGGCCCAGGCGGTATGGGATTCCCCCTGGGGGCGCGGGCGCCCCGGCTGGCACCTGGAATGCTCGGCAATGGCGATGGCCATTCTCGGCGAGACAATCGACCTGCATTGCGGTGGCGTGGACTTGGTGTTTCCGCACCACGAGGATGAAATCGCGCAGAGCGAGGCGGCCACCGGCAAGCCATTCTCGCGGGTATGGTGCCATGGAGAGTTTCTCCTTACCGACGGCTCGAAGATGGCAAAGCGCGTGGGCAACGTGAGCACCGTTCGCGAGCTTCGGGAATCGGGGGTGAGCGCGCCAGCGCTGCGTCATTTCATGTGCACTACGCATTACCGCAAGCAGCTGAATCTTGCGAACGGGGTGCTCGAGGCGAGCACCGAGGCCGTTCGCCGAATCGGGGATTTTGCGGACCGTCTCGAGCGCGAAGCGGGTGCCACCGCCGCCCTCGCTGTGGCCGCCGACACGTTGCTCGCGGAGGCGACCGCGGCCTTTGCCGACGACTTGAATGCCCCGCGAGCGATGGGCGCGCTCTTCGAGTTCATTCACACAGCGAACCGGGAGCTGGATGCGCGAGGCAGTGATGCCGCCGCCCTTGAACGCGCGCGCGATGCGTTCCGCCAAGTGAACGCGGTGCTCGATGTCATTCCTGATAGCGGCATGGACGACGCCGCGCTCTCCGCCTGGGTCGAGTCGCAACTCGCAGCGCGCGCGTCGGCGCGACAGCACCGCGACTTCGCGACCGGCGATGCCGTACGCAAGGCATTGGAAGAAAAGGGGATAGCAATTGAGGACACGGCCACCGGGACGCGCTGGAAGAAGGTTCGGTGAGCGCTCGATGGGCCTAAGACGCGTTGAGCCAACGGCTTGACTTGCTTTCTATCCATTGCTATTCTTCAAGTCTCGCGAAAAAAAAGCCTGCCGCTGACGTAGCTCAATTGGCAGAGCACCTGATTTGTAATCAGGCGGTTGCGAGTTCGATTCTCGCCGTCAGCTCTGCTGTCTGCGAAAGTTTCGAATGATTTTGGATGTGACGTGGAGTGCGGAACGCGGAACTCTTGTTGGGTGGGGTACCCAAGTGGCCAACGGGAGCAGACTGTAAATCTGCCGGCTCACGCCTTCGAAGGTTCGAATCCTTCCCCCACCATTGGAGCGGGATTCAGCGGTGCGGGCGAGTTGCGCAGTGCGGAAGTAGGGGATTGACGGGTTTGCGGGAGTAGCTCAGCTGGTAGAGCGCAAGCCTTCCAAGCTTGATGTCGCGGGTTCGAGCCCCGTCTCCCGCTCTGGAGTGTTGTGTCGTTCCGCACGCGTAGCTCAGTCGGTAGAGCACCCCCTTGGTAAGGGGGAGGTCATCGGTTCAATCCCGATCGCGTGCTTCTTGATGCCTTTCGTCCCGAGTTCGAAACATGCCACGCGAAAAAATCATTCTCGCCTGCAGTACCTGCCACAATCGCAACTACTTCACCATGAAGAACAAGCGCACGCATCCCGAGCGCGTGGAGTGGAAGAAGTATTGCCCCCGCTGCAACAAGCACGTGCTGCACAAGGAGACGAAGTAAGTGGCCGTCGAGATGGTGCCGTCCAGCGGGCCGAAACGCCTCGTCGAGTTCTATCACAATGTCGTGGCGGAGATGCGCAAGGTCACATGGCCCGACGTTGGGCAAGTCCGCCAGCTCTCGATCGGCGTCGTCGCGCTTTCGCTGTTCATTGGGGGAGTGATCGCGCTCATGGACGTGATCCTGCAGCAAGTGCTCGTCAACCTGATTCCGGGAATATTCCTTAAATGAGGTTGATGTGACGCATCGATTTTACGCGGTCCAGACCACCTCTGGTCACGAGAACAAGGTGCGAAACCTTATCCAGCGAAAGATCGATGCCGATCCGGCCGCAGCTGACCAGCGACCGATTCGCCAGGCACTCGTGCCCACGGAGCAGGTTGTCGAGATCAAGAACGGCAAGAAGGTGACAGTGGAGCGCAAGGTTTATCCCGGATACGTGCTCGTCGAAATGATCGTGGACCAGGAAACGCTGCACACCATCAACGGCATTCAGGGCGTCATCAAGTTCGTCGGCAAGGATCGGGATCCTCAGCCGCTGCGCCCGGACGAGGTGAACCGTCTCCTTGGCATTGCCGACGAGACGGTGGAGGAGGCGCCGAAGGAAGAGATTCCGTTCCTCGTCGGTCAGGCGGTAGCGATCACGGAAGGTCCGTTCACGGATTTCAATGGCACGGTCGAGGATGTGATGGCGGACAAGGGAAAGGTGAGGGTGTCGGTCAGCCTTTTCGGCCGGCCGACGAGCGTGGAGCTGGATTACCTCCAGCTGAGGGCGCATTAAGGCAGTCGAGAGTTGAGTGTCGAGAGTTCAGAGTTGAAAGTCGAGAGCCGGGATTCGTGAGTTGCGTGGTCGATGAACCCTCGACTCTCGACTCCAGACTGAACTCTCAACTCTCGACCCCAGACTGCGGACATCGGTTTTCCCGTCGGGCCACCACTACGACGCTAAATACACTGTGGGAGTCAGCGGACTCCACCGCGAAGTCTTCGCAGGTCGCGGCAGGTCCGCTCTACGAGTCCGAGGAGCATCATGGCAAAAAAGGTCATCGGTTTCGTCAAGCTGCAGATTCCTGCGGGCAAGGCGAACCCGGCCCCTCCGGTCGGCACCGCGCTCGGTCCGCAGGGGATCAACATCATGGCGTTCTGCAAGGAGTTCAACGCTCGCACGCAGGGCCAGGATACGATCCTTCCCGTCGAGATCACGATTTTTGCCGACAAGTCCTTCACCTTCATCCTGAAGACGCCGCCCGCCGCGGTGCTCATCAAGAAGGAAGCGGGGATCGAGAAGGGATCGGGTCAGCCAAATCGGAACAAGGTAGGCAGTATCTCGAAGGCGCAAGTCAGGAAAATCGCTGAGCTCAAGATGCCAGACCTCAACTGCGACTCCATCGAATCGGCCATGGCCATGGTCGCGGGCGCGGCGCGCTCGATGGGCGTTGAGGTCAAGGAATAATGCGCTTCCACGGAAAGAAATACCGGAAGGCCGCCGAGCTTCGCACGGTGGGATCGACCTATCCGCCCAGGCAGGCATTGGAGATCATCAAGAAGGCCGCCTTCGCCAAGTTCGACGAGACGGTTGACGTCGCAATTCGCCTCGGCGTTGATCCGCGGCACGCCGATCAGGCCGTGCGCGGCACCGTCGTCCTGCCGGCCGGAAGCGGTACGACGGTGCGGGTGCTGGTGATCGCCGTGGGTGACAAGGCCAAGGAGGCTGAGGCGGCCGGCGCGGATTATGTCGGCACCGAATACGTTGCCAAGATCAAGGAAGGCTGGCTTGACTTTGACGTCATGATCGCCACGCCGGACCAGATGGGGCAGATCGGAGCGCTGGGCCGCGTGCTCGGTCCCCGCGGCCTCATGCCCAACCCGAAGGCCGGCACCGTGACGTTCGACGTCGGCCGCGCAGTGAAGGAGACCAAAGCGGGCAAGATCGAGTTTCGCGTGGACAAGGGCGGCAACGTGCACGCCGCCATTGGCAAGATCTCGTTCGCGCTCGAAGCGCTCGAGACGAACTTCCAGGCTCTCATGGACACCATCGTTCGCGTGAAGCCGAGTGCGGCGAAGGGGGTCTACGTCAAGACGGTTGCGGTGAGCAGCACGATGAGTCCCGGTGTTCGCGTCGACACCACTCCCTACCGGTAACCAGCGATGAAGCGATCCGACAAGGAACAGCTCGTCGCCGAGCTGAAGAGCAAGATCAAAGGCGCCGACGCGCTCTACTATACAGACTTCACCGGACTGAACGTCAAGCGGATGACCGAGCTTCGCCGGAGGTTCCGCAAGGCCGGCGTCGAGTATGTCGTCATCAAGAACACGCTCGCCCTCAAGGCGGTGAATGAGAGCGGCCTCGCGGGCTCGCGCCTGAAGGGTCCGACGGGCGTCGTCATCGCGAAGGATGCGATCGCCGCTGCCAAGGTGCTCACGGACTTTGCGAAGGCGAACGACGCGATGCCCTCGGTGAAGGGCGGCTTGTACGAAGGCGCGGCGATCGACGGCGCCCTGGTGAAGACGCTGGCCCTAATGCCCACGCGCGATGAAGCGCTCGGTCAGTTTCTGGGTCTTCTGAACACCGTGTTCGCGATGTTCGTCGGCGTGCTCGAAGCGCGCAAGGTGCAGCTCGAGACCGCCGCGGCGGCCAGTGCCGCACCGGCCGTCAGCGCGGCACCAGCTGCCGAGGCAGCACCGGCTGCGCAGACCGGGACAGCTCCTCCAAACGAAACAGCTCCTCCAGCGGAACCAGCTCCCCAGGCGTGAACGGAACAGCCTGATCCATGACGCCCCGGGGACACCTGGGGGATTCTTCGAAAGACAAAGGAGAGATTTGCAATGGCAAACGCAACACTGGGCAAGGACGAGATTCTCGAGGCGATTGGCAACATGTCGGTCATCGAGCTGGCCGACCTGATCGACACGTTCAAGACAAAGTTCAACGTGACCATCGCTGCCGTTGCCGCTTCGCCGGCCGGGGGTGGTGGGGGCGCGGCAGCCGTTGCCGAGGAACAGACCGAGTTTGCAGTGGTCCTCAAGGAAACGGGCGCCAAGAAGATTCAGGTCATCAAGGTCGTGCGCGAAATCACCGGTCTTGGACTGAAGGAAGCCAAGGATCTTGTCGACGGCGCGCCCCAGACCGTGAAGGGTGGAGCGACCAAGGACGAGGCGGCCGCGATCAAGGCGAAGCTCGAGGAGCAAGGCGCGACGGTTGAGATCAAGTAGGAGCTGGCCAGCGCCGCCGCGAGGCGGATGCAGGTGCTGCGGCGCGCCACCTCTCTCTTGACTCGACCATGACGACATCACAACCGTTTTACAACCGAAGTCACTGACATCCCACTCCGGCGCGCGAAAACAATGTCGCGCAAGGGAGGCGGGATTCCTTTTCCGTTATCGCTCCTTTTTTTCAACGGGCCAGCCCGGGTTGACATGATCAAGCAAATCTCTTTCGGAAAGCTCGACCAGGGGATGAAAATGCCCCATCTCCTCGACATTCAGGTTCGCGCGTTCGAGTCGCTGCTGCAGCTTGACGCCGCGGCACACGACCGTGAGGATGTCGGTCTGGAGCGGGTCTTCAAGGACCTGTTCCCCATCAGCGACGTGCACGAGAACTTCTCCCTCGACTTCAAGCGCTACACGCTTGGCGAGCCGAAGTACTCGGTTGGGGAGTGCATCGAGCGCGACATGACGTATTCCGCGCCGTTGAAGGCGACGCTTACCCTCACCGTGTTCGAGGAAGGCGCCGCCGACGGCAGGAAGCGGATCAAGAACCAGATCGAGAAGGAGGTCTACCTCGGCGAGCTGCCGCTGCTCACGCCGCTGGGAACCTTCGTCATCAATGGCGCCGAGCGCGTGATCGTGAGCCAGCTCCACCGCTCGCCGGGCGTGGTATTCGAGGAGTCCACGCACCCCAACGGACAGCGCCTGATTTCGTCACGCATCATACCGTTTCGCGGATCATGGGTGGAGTTCACCGTCGACATCCACGACGTGATCTTCGTCCACATCGACAAGAAGAAGAAGTTCCCGGCCACGGCGCTCCTGCGCGCATTCGGGTTCGGGAGCAACTCGGACATTCTCCGGCTCTTCTTCGCGGTGCGGGAGCTCGACCTCACCAAGAAGCGCGAAGGTCGTGCCGAAAACCGCGAAGTCATCGGCGCGATCATCGCCGAGGACATCGAGCTTCCCGGCGAGGCGACCGCCGAGGACGCGCCCAAGGCCAAGACCAAGAAGGCGCGCGCCGAGCGCGAGCGCCTCGAGAGCCTGATGCTCGTGAAGGAAGGCGATGAGCTCACGGAGGAGGTCTTCAACCGCCTCCGGCGGCAGAAGATCGACAAGGTGAAGGTATTCGCGAGCTATGGCGCGGTGGACTTGCGCGACGAACTCGACGCGATCGAACGCGGCGAGCGCGCGCAAGCGCGGGTACTGGCCATGGACGCCGTCGACCCGGAGACCGGCGAGGTGATCGGCGAGACGGGACAGCAACTGAAGGAGATGCTCGTCAAGCGGCTCCGCAAGCATGGTGTGCACAAGGCCTACGCCTTCGTGCCGAGCGGCCGCGCCGAGAGCACGCTCATCAAGAACACGCTCGCAAAGGATCCAACCCGGAGCGAGGACGAGTCGCTCAAGCAGATCTACTCGTTGCTCCGCCCGGGCGATGCGCCAAACAAGGAGACCGCCAAGCAGGCCTTGGAGCGGCTCTTCTTCTCGCCCAAGCGGTACGATCTCGGCCGCGTTGGCCGGTACAAGATCAACCAGCGCCTCGGTCTGGCCACGCCGGCGAATCACACGGTCCTCACCAAGGAGGATTTCGTCGCGATCATCCGCTATCTCGTGGAGCTCCACGAGGGACGCGGGCACGTGGACGACATCGATCACCTCGGCAACCGGCGCATCCGGTCCGTTGGTGAGCTCATCGCGAACCAGTTCTCCGTGGGCCTCTCGCGCATGGCGCGCCTGGTGAAGGAACGGATGAGTATCAATCAGGACACGGAGAAAATCGCGCTTGACGACCTGGTGAACGCCCGCACGGTGAGCGCGGTGATCCAGGCCTTCTTCGGATCGTCGCAGCTCTCGCAGTTCATGGACCAGACGAACCCGCTCGCCGAGCTGACGCATAAACGGCGGCTCTCGGCGCTCGGTCCCGGCGGCCTGACGCGCGAACGCGCCGGATTCGAGGTCCGTGACGTGCATTATTCGCAATACGGCCGGATGTGCCCGATCGAGACGCCTGAAGGACCGAACATCGGCTTGATCACGTCGCTCGCGTGCTATGCGCGCGTGAACGACCTGGGCTTCGTGGAGACGCCGTACCGGGTGGTGAAGAACGGCAAGGTGACGCACGAACTCGCCTGGCTCGACGCCAACAAGGAAGAGGACGCGATCATCGCGCAGGCCAACGCCCGGCTCAACGAGGACGGAACCTTCGTGGACGAGCTCGTGCTCTGCCGCCAGCAGGGCGACGTGCCACTCATGCCCCCGGCGAAGATCGACTATATGGATGTGGCCCCCGAGCAGCTCGTCTCGATCGCGGCGGCGCTCATACCGTTCCTGGAGCATGACGACGCGAACCGGGCCCTGATGGGCTCGAACATGCAGCGGCAGAGCGTGCCGCTGCTCAACCCGCAGACGCCGCTCGTGGGCACGGGGCTGGAAGAGGTCGTTGCGCGCGACTCCGGCGCCGTGGTCGTCGCCAAGCGGTCCGGCACGGTCACGCGCGTGACGGCAGACGAGATCCTCGTGGACGCCGGCCCGTCCGAGAAGGGAAAGAAGGCCGGAGATGAACCACTCGCCCGGCTCACCCAGCAGGACCGCTACCGCATCAAGAAATACTGGCGGACCAACCAGGACACGGCGATCAATCAGCGCCCGATCGTCCGGCTGGGCCAGAAGGTGAAGGAAGGAGAGGTGCTCGCCGACGGTGCGGCCACCGAGTTCGGCCAGCTCGCGCTCGGTTCCAACGTGCTCGTCGCATTCATGCCGTGGTACGGGCACAACTTCGAGGACGCCATCGTGCTGTCCGAACGCCTGGTGAAGGACGACGTCTACTCGTCCATCCACATCCAGGAGCTGGAACTCCACGTGCGCGACACCAAGCGCGGCCAGGAGGAAATCACGCGCGAGATTCCGAACGTCTCGGAAGAATCGCTCGTGGACCTCGACGAACGCGGTATCGTGCGCATCGGCGCCCACGTGCGACCGGGCGACATTCTCGTCGGCAAGATCACGCCCAAGGGCGAGACGGAGCTTTCTCCGGAAGAGAAGCTCCTGACCGCGATCTTCGGCGAGAAGGCGAAGGACGTGAAGGATTCCTCGCTCAAGGTGCCGCCAGGCATGGAGGGCGTGGTCATCGACTGCAAGATCTTCTCGCGCATCGAAGACCAGGTGGTGGAAAAGGACCGCGGCGAGCGCATTGGCGAAGTGCGCCGCCTCGAGGGAGAGGAGAAGGTCCGCGTGAATGACGTCCGCGACGCGGAGCTCAAGGAACTGCTCGACCGCCAGACGGTCGCCCTCGCGCTCAAGTCGGGCACCGTCGAGGAGGCGATCCCGGCCGGTACCACACTGGACGGCGAGGTCCTGGAGGGGCTCCGCCTCGCGACGCTCGACCTCAAGACGTTCCGCGTGGAAAACAAGAAGGTAAACGAGGCCATTCGCGAGATCATCGACGCTGCCAATCACGTGAAGGCGAAGATCGAGGAAAAGGCGGAGGAGCGGATCGATCGCATCCTGCAGCCCGACGAACTTCCGCCCGGCGTCATTCAGCTGGTGAAGGTCTACCTCGCCGAGAAGCGCAAGATCTCGGTGGGCGACAAGATGGCGGGCCGTCACGGCAACAAGGGCATCGTGGCGCGCATCGTGCCCGAGGAGGACATGCCGTTCCTTCCCGACGGGCGTCCGGTGGACATCGTCCTCAACCCGCTCGGCGTGCCGAGCCGCATGAACGTCGGCCAGATTCTCGAGACGCACCTCGGATGGGCCGCGAAGATCCTCGGGTTCTATGCCAAGACGCCAGTCTTCTCCGGAGCCACCGAGAAGGAGATCGGGCTCCTGCTACGACTGGCCGCATTGCGGTGGGCGCACAGTGCACTCGAGCTTCGGGGGAGGACGCTCGAAATCTCCGACAAGGAGATCAAGAGCTTCCTCATGGAACTCAGGCCGGCGATTGGCGAGGAGAAGGTCGAGTTGCTGCATGACGCGAACGTGAACGACCTCAACGCCCGCGGCCGTTCGGCCACCGCGAAGGACGTGTACCACCGCGTTCGCGACTACATCGCCGAGGCCGCCAAGGAGCTCGCCGACCGCGAGCACGCCGACCTGGCGAACGCGATCAAGTTCCACGAGGCAGAATCGGAGAACGAGGAGCTGTCGGCGCCGCGCCGGTCGGATGTCCGGAAGGCGCTCAAGGAACTCGAGAAGCGCAACGGCCTGAGCGCCGCGGAGCTGCTCGAGGCGCAGGGCATGCCGTCGCTGTCAGCCATGATCGCCAGGAAGTCGGAGGCGAACGTGGATGAGGCGGGCCGCGAGCTTATCAATCGCGCGGGGCTCGTGCCGGGCGGCAAGATCAACCTTCGCGATGGCCGCAGCGGCGAGCATTTCGCCACCGCGGTGACGGTCGGAAACGTGTACATGCTCAAGCTCTCGCACCTGGTGGACGACAAGATCCACGCGCGGAGCATCGGGCCGTACTCGCTCGTGACACAGCAGCCCCTCGCGGGCAAGGCGCAGTTCGGCGGCCAGCGCTTTGGTGAAATGGAAGTGTGGGCCCTCGAAGCGTACGGCGCGGCGCACACGCTGCAGGAAATCCTCACGGTCAAGTCCGACGACGTGAACGGCCGGTCGAGGGTGTACGAAGCGATTGTCAAAGGGCAGAACCTCCCGGAACCGGGAACGCCCGAGTCATTCAATGTGCTCGTGAAGGAACTGCAGGCCCTGGGCATCCACGTGACGATGGATGCCAACGCCGAAGGTGGATACGGCGGATTGCCCTTCGGTAGCGGAGGCGAGGAATAAATCATGATTGATTTCCGCAGCGCGCGCGAAACCCGCGCATCAGCGTTCGACTACATCCAGATCCGCATCGCCTCACCCGAGGAGATTCGCGGACCCAAGGACTCCAAGGAGCGGGAGCGGCTCGAGATGGCCGGCCTCCGCTCGTGGTGGTCGTGGGGCGAAGTCACCAAGCCCGAAACCATCAACTACCGGTCGTTCAAGCCGGAAAAGGACGGCCTCTTCTGCGAGCGCATCTTCGGTCCGGTAAAGGACTGGGAATGCCATTGCGGCAAGTACAAGCGCATCCGCTACCGCGGAGTGATCTGCGACCGCTGCGGCGTGGAGGTGACGCTCAGCAAGGTGCGGCGCGACCGCATGGGGCACATCGAGCTGGCCGTCCCCGTGGCGCACATCTGGTTCTTCAAGACGCTGCCGAGCCCGATGGGCAACCTGCTCGACCTCACGCTCCGCGATCTCGAAAAGGTCATCTATTACTCGAACTACGTCGTCATCGAGCCCGGTGACCAGGACGTGCACGCCAACGAGCTGCTCGACGAGGAGCAGTATCTGGCGCTGCGCGTCAAGGCCAAGGAGGAGGGCGACACGACGTTCTTCGCGGATATCGGTGCACCGGCCGTGCGCGAGCTGCTTCGTCGCCTCGACGTCGACAAGATTGCCGAGGAACTTCGCAAGCAGGTGATCGTCGAGACGAGCCAGCACAAGAAGAAGCAGCAGCTCAAGCGCCTCAAGATCGTCGATGCCTTCCGCAACTCCGGTGACCACGGCGACGTGCGCAATAAGCCGGAGTGGATGATTCTCGACGTCGTTCCGGTGATTCCCCCCGATCTCCGGCCGCTCGTGCCGCTCGACGGCGGGCGCTTCGCCACGTCCGACCTCAACGATCTCTATCGGCGCGTCATCAACCGCAATAACCGCCTGCAGAAGCTCATCGTGCATCGCGCGCCGGAAGTCATCCTCCGGAATGAGAAGCGCATGTTGCAGGAGGCCGTGGACGCGCTGTTCGACAACGGCCGGCGCTCGAAGGCGATTCGCGGGCGCGGCAAGCGTCCGCTCAAGTCGTTGAGCGACATGCTCAAGGGCAAGCAGGGGCGTTTCCGCCAGAACCTGCTCGGAAAACGCGTGGACTACTCGGGCCGCTCCGTCATCGTGGTGGGCCCCGAGCTGAAGCTGCACCAGTGCGGCCTCCCCAAGGCGATGGCGCTCGAGCTGTTCAAGCCGTTCATCATCCACAAGCTGGTGGAGAAGGGCATTGCGGAGACGGTCAAGCGGGCCAAGAAGATCGTCGAGCGTGAATCCAGCGAGGTGTTTGAAATCCTCGAGGAGATCATTCGCGACCACCCCGTGCTCTTGAACCGCGCGCCGACGCTCCACCGGCTGGGCATTCAGGCGTTCGAGCCGGTGCTCGTGGAAGGCAAGGCGATTCGCATCCATCCGCTGGTCTGCGCGGCGTTCAATGCCGACTTCGACGGCGACCAGATGGCCGTGCATGTGCCTCTTTCATACGAGGCACAGCTCGAGTGCCGGGTGCTGATGCTCTCGTCGAACAACATCCTGAAGCCGGCCGACGGACGGCCGGTGGCGGAACCCAGCCAGGACATCGTGCTGGGCTGCTACTTCGCCACGAAGGGCGCCACGGGATTCGACGAAATCTCCAGGGATCCAAAGAAGGTGAAGGAGCTCCGGTCCTTTACGTCGGCCATCGAGGTGGAGATGGCGATTGCGATGGGCCACCTCGGGGTGCACGAGCCCGTGCGCTTCTTCGTGGAGCGTGACGGGCAGCGGGTGTGGGAGGTAACGACCGCGGGCCGCGTGTTGTTCAACCAGATCATCCCGCCCGAGCTTCCCTTCCAGAATCGCGACATGAAGAAGAAGGCACTCTCGGAGCTCGTGTTCGAGTCGTATCGCAAGGCCGGGCTCGCGGGCACGGTGCAGTTCCTCGACCGGCTCAAGGACTTCGGCTTCCGCAACGCAACGCGGGGTGGCGTCTCCATTGGAATCGAGGACCTCGAGATCCCCGTGGAGAAGGAGCAGCTGCTGGAGGAGGCCTCCGCGCGCGTGGAGCGTTTCCAGAAGGCATACCAGACGGGCAACATCACCAACGGCGAGCGCTACAACAAAGTCATCGACACGTGGACCCATGCGAATAACGACATCGCCGAGGCGATGGTCAAGCGCATGAAGGAATCACAGAACGGATTCAATCCGGTCTTCATGATGTTCGATTCGGGTTCGCGCGGTTCGCGCGACCAGATCCGCCAGCTGGCCGGCATGCGCGGCCTGATGGCCAAGCCGCAGAAGAAGCTCACGGGCGGCATCGGTGAGATCATCGAGAGCCCGATCAAGTCGAACTTCCGTGAAGGACTCTCGGTGCTGGAGTACTTCATTTCCACGCATGGCGCGCGCAAGGGACTTGCCGACACGGCGCTCAAGACGGCCGATGCCGGATACCTCACGCGGCGCCTCTGCGACGTTGCACAGGACGTGACGATCACCGAGGAAGATTGCGGCACGATCATGGGGCTGGAGATCGCCGCGCTGAAGGAGGGGGAAGACATCATCGAACCCCTGGCCGAGCGTATTGTCGGCAACGTGGCGGCGGAGGACGTGGAAGATCCCCAGCTGCTCGACGAAGCCGGGCGCCGCGCGATGCTGGTGGAGTCGGGCTCGATGATCGACGAAGACACCGCCAAGGCGATCGAAGAGTCGGGTCTCGAATCCATCAAGATCCGTTCGGTTCTCACCTGTGAGGCCAAGCGCGGGCTTTGCCGGATGTGCTACGGCCGCAACCTGGCGACCATGGCCATGGTGGACCAGGGCGAGGCGGTCGGCATCATTGCCGCGCAGTCCATTGGCGAGCCGGGCACGCAGCTCACGCTGCGGACGTTCCACATCGGCGGCACGGCTGCACGTATCGCCGAACAGACGGCGCGCAAGTCGAAGGTGAACGGCATCATCGAGTACGGCGACCGGCTGCTCTCGGTCACGAACCCCGAGGGCCAGCAGATTGTCACGTCGTACGAGGGGGAGCTCTTCATTCGCGCCTCGGCCGACAAGCATGCGATCGTTTCGGCGCGCCTGCAGGTGCCGCTCGGTGCCATCCTCATGGTGAAAGACGGCGCCGAGGTAAAGAAGGAGCAGGTGATCTTCAGCTGGGATCCGTACACCAACCCGATCATCACCGACGTGGCGGGCGAAGTTCGCTTTGTGGACCTCGTCGAGGATGAGTCGGTGAGCGAGGAGCTCGATGAACTCACGGGCCTGCGCCAGCGCGTCGTGATCGAGGATCGCGAGAAGAAGCTGCATCCGCACATCGAGATCTGGCAGACGAAGGGTGGCAAGGAGAAGCGGATTCGCGACTTCGTCGTGCCGGTGGGCGCACAGCTCATTGTGGATCACGGGCAGGAAATCGCGGCGGGCACGATCATCGCCAAGATCTCCCGCGAAGCGTACAAGACACGCGACATCACGGGCGGCCTGCCGCGGGTCGCCGAGTTGTTCGAAGCCCGCCGGCCGAAGGATCCGGCGACGATTTCGGAAGTGGACGGCATCGTGCGGTTCGGCGAGATCAAGCGCGGCAAGCGCGAGATCTTCGTGCAGCCGCTCAAGGCCGACGGCCAGCCGGACGACTCGCAGGAAGCGCAACTGTACGAAGTGGCCGCCGGCAAGCATTTGCGCGTTCATGAAGGCGACCGCGTGCGCGCCGGCGACCGGCTGAGCGAAGGCCCGGTGAATCCGCACGACATCCTGCGGATCAAGGGCCCGAGGGCGGTGCAGGAGTACCTCTTGAACGAAGTGCAGGAGGTCTACCGCCTGCAGGGCGTGAAGATCAACGACAAGCACATCGGCGTGATCGTGCGCCAGATGCTCCAGAAGGTGCGCGTGCTCGATCCGGGCGCGGGCGACTCGGAGTTCCTCGAGGGCGAGCACGTGGACAAGGCCATCTTCCGCGACGCGAACGACCGCGCGAAGAAGAAAAAGCAGAAGCCGGCGAGCAGCGAGCCGCTGCTCCTTGGCATCACAAAGGCGAGTCTGACGACGCAGTCGTTCATTTCGGCGGCCAGCTTCCAGGAGACCACGCGCGTGCTGACGGATGCGGCGATCCGTGGTGCCAAGGACAACCTCCTCGGCCTCAAGGAGAACATCATCATCGGTCACCTCATTCCCGCGGGCACCGGCATGTACCGGTACCAGGAAGTGGACATGGACGTGGCGGCACCCCCGATGCCGGAGCTGGTATTCGGTGCGGAGCCGGTTGGTGCGGGAATCGGGCTGTTGGGCTCCCCGCTCGCCGAGGTCGCGTCGCCCTTTGCGGCGCTGCCCGACGAGGACTGAGTCCGGATGGAGTACAATCGCCCCGCGCGGCGGTACGCCGCGCGGGGCCGTTCGTCTCGAGAACCGGCACACCCGCAGCGCTTGCTCCGGCAATGCCCGTGCGCCACCTTCACGAACCACGTCCAGGCGCCGGATCGTCCGCCCCGGCCCTTCACCATGCGACCGAGAGTGCTGCTTATGCCCGGCTTCGCCTTGCGTTCCAGACGAACGCTCTGCGCCGTCTGCTTTTTGCTCTCGGCCCGAGTCGCGCCGCTCGCGGCCCAGGCCGTCGGGACCATCCGGGGCCGCGTCCTCGCCGCCGGCACCCAGCGACCCGTTGCCGATGCACAGGTAACGGTGCTCGGATCCGGCGTGGGCGCGCTGACTGGTGAGAACGGCGACTTCGTGCTCGCGCAGATTCCAGCGGGCGCGCGGCAACTGCAGGTGCGCAAAGTCGGGTTCGCGCGAGTCATGCAGAGCGTGAACGTCGCCGCCGGCGGAGACGCGCGGGTCGACCTGATGCTCAACGTGGCAGTGGCGCAGCTCGATGCAACGGTCGTGACCGGCACCGCAGGGGCCACCGAGAAACGTACCCTCGGAAACGCCATCACGCAGATTGACGTCGCCGACATCGTGAACAAGAGCAGCATCGACAATGTGACCGAGGCATTGCAGTCAAAGACGCCAGGTCTGACACTGATGCCCGGCAGCGGTACGCCTGGCGCAGCGGCGGAGTTCCGCATCAGGGGG
>DASZZO010000301.1:0-6129 GCA_035544915.1 Gemmatimonadaceae bacterium
CGGCGAGCGGACAGCCGCCCGACAGTCAGACCGTGCGCGTTCCCGGGCCGATGCTCCTGCCGACGCTCGTTCCGCTCGCCGTCGCGCTCGGCGAGACACCGCGCGTGGGACGATCATATACGTTCCCAATCTTCAACCCCGCCACGACCACCCCGGGCCCGGTCCGCTTCACGATTCGCGCCGAATCGCTTTTCACGCTCGTGGACAGCGCGGCGCTGGACTCCGTCAAGGGCGAGTGGGTGCGCGCGCACACCGACACGGTACGTGCCTGGCGCGTGGAACCGTCCGTGGCGTCGGGAATCGGTGACTTCAGCGGATGGGTGGACGCCGCGGGTCGCATCGTGGAGCGCGAAGGGCCCCGCGCCATGACGATCCGCCGCATGGCATACGAGATTGCATTCGAGAACTGGCGTATCGCACGCGACCGTGCGAGGACGGCAAACGCGGCCGGCGGCGAACGCAACATCTTCGAGCGTACGGTGATTTCCGCCGGCGCGTTGCCGCTGGGATCGCGGCTCGCCACGCTTACCGTGCGACTCGGCCCCGCCGACCTGGGCGGGTACGATCTCACCGGTGGCAGGCAAACGCTCGCTGGCGACACGCTGCGCATTCGCCAGGAGTCCGACATCGATATCGTCGCGAACTGGTCGCTGCTGCGCAATCTGCATGCGTCCGGCGCCCGATTCCGCGCCGATCTCAAGGAGGAGCCCTTGCTGCAGGTGCACGACCCCCGGATCGTGAAGCTCGCGGTCCGGATCGCGGGTCTCGAGCGCGACCCGGGACTCATCGCAGAGAAGATCAATCACTGGGTGCACGATTCGATAGGCAACGGGGCCACCTTCAGCGTCCCGAACGCCCTCGAGGTGCTACGCACGCGAAAGGGCGACTGCAACGACCACACGCAACTTGCCATTGCCCTGGCGCGCGCGCTCGGCATTCCCGCGCGTGCCGCGACCGGTCTCGCGTTTGTGAACGGCAGGTTCTACTTCCACGCGTGGCCCGAAGTGTATCTGCGCGATTGGGTCGCCATGGACCCGACATTCGGTCAGTTTCCCGCCGATGCCTCTCACCTGCGGTTCGTGGCCGGCAGCCTGGCACGACAAACGGACTTCCTGCGCCTGATGGGGACGTTGCACATCACCGTCGTCGAGGCGAGATGAACAGCCACGCGGCGGACGGCGGGGGACAGACGGAATGATCAGGCTCTCCAAACTGACGAAGCGATTCGGGAACTTTACGGCGGTCGACGGCATCGACCTGCACGTTCCGCCAGGAGAACTCTTCGGATTTCTCGGCCCAAATGGCGCGGGCAAGACGACGTCGCTCCGGATGATCGCAGGCATCCTCAAGCCCACGGCGGGCGCGGTGGAGATTGGCGGCGTCGACATCGCCGCCAATCCGATCGCAGCCAAGGCGAGACTCGGGTTCATTCCAGACCGGCCGTTCATCTACGAGAAGCTCACTGGCTCCGAGTTCCTCCGGTTCGTCGCAGGGCTGTACGGCCAGGAAGGACCGGCCGTCGAACATCGCGCGCGCGAGCTCCTCGCGCTCTTCGATCTCGAAGAGTGGCGGGACGAGCTCGTGGAGAGCTATTCGCACGGCATGCGGCAGAAACTGATCGTGTCGAGTGCCTTCGTGCACCGCCCCGCCGTGATCGTCGTCGACGAGCCGCACGTTGGCCTCGATCCCAAGTCCATCAGAATCCTCCGCGACCTGTTCAAGGAATACGTGCGGCGCGGGCACACGATCATGATGAGCACGCATACGCTCGATGCGGCGGAATCACTGTGCGACCGCATCGCCATCATCCACGGCGGAAGGATCGTGGCATGCGGCACCATGAGCGAGCTGAAGATGAACGCGCGGCACGGCAGCGGGCTCGAGGACATCTTCCTCCGCCTGACGGGCCAGCATGCGGCGAGGAACCTGGTGGATGTCCTCGATGCCTGACGCGGCGCTGCGCCTGACCGCGGCGGAGGGGCCCGAAGCACAGGCGGCATACCCCGACGCGCCGTTGCTGCACCTGCTCAACCCCAAGTGGCTCACGGCGCGCGCCCGTGCAATGGCGCGCGAGAAGGGGCGCGGCGCGCGGTTCGCGCTGCTGGCGACCGTTGGCGCGCTTTTCTGGGCGTTCATCTTCGGGGTCGTGTTCCGCCTGCTCCTGTACTTCCGCGGCGTGCAGGAGATCGGTCCGCTGCTCGCGGGAAAGCTGCTCGGGATGATGCTCGTCAGCTTTCTGGGCATCCTGCTGCTCTCCAACGTCATCACGGCCCTTTCAAGCTTTTTTCTCGCCAAGGACCTGGACCTGCTGGTTTCCGGTCCGGTTGACTGGCTGCGTCTCTATGGTGCAAAGCTCCTCGAAACCATCATTGCCTCGAGCTGGATGGTCGTGCTCATGGCGGTGCCCATGCTCGCGGCATTCGGCGTGGCGTACAGCGGCGGCTGGGGGTTCGTGCCCTTCGCGATTGCGGTGATGGTACCGTTCTTCGTAATCCCGTCCGTGCTGGGCAGCGCGTTCACACTTATCCTCGTGAACGTGTTTCCGGCGCGTCGTACGAAGGACATCCTCAGCGTCATCGCGGTCCTGACTGCGGCAGGCGTCGTGCTCCTGTTCCGCCTGGTGCGGCCCGAAAAACTCGCGCGGCCCGAGGGCTTTCGCTCACTGGTGGATTTCGTGGCTGTGCTTCGCACACCGACGTCGCCCCTGCTGCCATCCGAGTGGGTGCAGAAGAGCATTATGGGGCTGCTGACGACAAAACCGGACTGGCTTGCCGTCTACATGTTATGGGCCACTGCGGCGGCATTCGTGGTGCTCGGCGCATTGCTCCACCGGTGGCTCTACATCGACGGTTTCAGCAAGGCACAGGAGAGTGGGGAACGCTGGGCACGCGGCGGCCGCATTTCGGGTTTCATGATGGGCCTGCTGCGCCCGCTGGGCACGCTCAAGCGGGAGCTGCTGATGAAGGAGCTGCGCCTGTTCTTTCGCGACACCGCTCAGTGGTCGCAGCTGATTCTTCTCGCGGTGCTCGTAGTCGCGTACGTGTTCAACGTGAAGTTTCTGCCACTCACCGGCGAGGGCATCACATTCTTCCTCCGGAACGTGATACCGTTCCTCAACCTGGCGCTTGCCGGTTTCGTGCTGGCGTCAATAGCCGCGCGGTTCATCTTCCCCGGCGTCTCGCTCGAGGGACGAACCCTCTGGCTGCTGCGTTCGAGTCCCATGGCCATGCGTGACCTCCTCTGGGCCAAGTTCTGGGTGGGGACGGCGCCGCTGCTGGTGCTCGCGCTGGGGATAATCGGGTTGACCGACTACCTGTTGCAGGTGACCCCGTTCATGTTCCTCGTTTCCATATTCACGATCACGCTCATGACTTTTGCAGTCAGCGGCATGGCAATCGGATTCGGCACTCTGTACCCGCAGTTCGAGACCGAGAACGCGGCGCAGATTCCGACGTCTTTCGGCGGTCTGCTCTTCATGATGACATCGGTCGGCGTCATCGGCGCTGTCGTGGCGCTCGAGGCTGCGCCCGTGTACGACTACGTTTCCGCGCGAGCGTTCGACACGGGGACAAACGTCATCGGGATGTTCCTCGGCTTCGGCTCGGCGGCGCTGCTCTGCATTTTCGCGACGACGATTCCGATTCGTATTGCCCTCAAGCGACTCGAGGCAGTGGAACGCTGATGCGGGCCGAGCGGGCGAACGAGACGGACCTTCAGCACCTGGTGGCGCTCAACAACCGGTTCGCGGCGCAGGGGCTCACGCTCGCGCGCACGGAAGACTTCGCCTATTCGCACCTCGCCGACTACCGCATCATTCGCGACGCAGACGGCGGCGTGATGGGGTGCGTTGCGCTTGAGGAATACTCACCATCCGTTGTGGAGCTGATTTCGCTCGCGGTGTCGCCGGACGCGCAGGGGCTGGGTCACGGCAAAGTGTTGATTGGCGCTGCCGAGGAGTTGGCGCGACGTCGGGGATACGCGGAGCTGTTTGCGGTGTCGTACTCCGACGATCTTTTTCTCGAGTGTGGATTTGAGCGCACGGCGCTCGACGCATATCCGGAGAAAATCTCGAGGTACACGAAGATAGACCAGAGCGAGATTCAGGTGGGGGAGAAGCACTGCTTCAGGAAGGCGTTGCGTCCGGCGTCATCTCCGTAGGGTTGGGGGACAGCACCCAACAACTTCATTTCCTGCACAACGGAGGATGGGGCGCCGGGCACGGCGCACGCGCCCATCGGCACGATGCGGCGCAGACCAGGCGCGAGGCAGGGGGTATCAGGCGAGGGGCAGGACGCGTTGGCCGCCGGCCAAGAAGCGTCGCCCGCGGGCCAAGCAGAACTCGGCCCCTAGCTCAGGACGGCCAGCACGCGGGAGTCGGTCCGCGCGATCTGCCATCCCAAGACGGCGCCGTTGCGGCCACGCCAAGGTCGGCCACGTCCAGTCGAGTACTCGCAGCGTCCACCATTGAGCGCCGCGCCAGACCGTGCAAGTCATGTTGCAGACATGACTTGGCGCGTTGCAGAATGATTTATCCCGGTCGCGGGGCGGTGCGTGCCGGTTGCGTTGCCTTGCCTGCCCGCAGCGCCAGGACGAAGTCCGGTCGACGGATCTTGAATCCTTACTCCGATCGCTGCCCACGAATCAATCAGTGCCAAGAGACCTCGCGGCACCGCGGACTCCCTTGGCGAGCTTCACTCCTGTCAGCTGTGCGACGGCACCGGGCATCGTCTGACCGGCGTTCACTCGTCTCGCGCAAGATGGCGAACGCGAGCAACGAGGCGACCGGACGGCCGCCTCGTTGATCACACGCAAGTCACCGACCGATCAGAAGCTGATGCCGGCAAGGAGCAGGAATGACCGCGTCTGGTAGCTATTCGTCGTTGAAACCGTGCTCAGCTTGAGATCGGTGAGCCCGTAGATATACCGGGCGTCAATTGAGAACGCGCTGATTTTCACGCCGCCGCCGATGACTCCGGCATAGGTGGTCTTCGGCCGCCCCGAGTTCGGACACGTCGAGCCGTCCGCATCGCACTGCATCTCAAAAGACGCCTGCGGGCCGATGTACGCGAATGGTGAAATGGCCGGCGTCGGAAGCGAGACGCGGAGATAAACGGGAACATCGATGTAGTTCAGCCTGCGCGAATCTCCCGCGACGGAACTCGTGACGCCTCGCTGCGCATAGAGCGCCTCGGCGCCGAGTCCGAACGGACTGCCCAACGCGACACCGACTCCCAGGGCAAATCCCGACCGGGAATTCACGTTCCCCGGCAGCACGCCCCTGTTGGACACGTCGCCGAACGATGAGCCTGCCTTGATGCCGAAGCTGGCCTGGGCGCGAGCCACGGCAGGTACCGCACAAAGACAGAGCGCGGCAACAAGAGTTGTGGTTCGTTTCATGAGATCCTCCTCCCTGAGTTGCTGGTGCATGCGCGCCCTCAGCGGCGCGTATTGCATCAATACCCCGGAGCGCCCCCATGCGACCATCGACTGTTGGTACTAATGCAGCGGTGGCATGGGATGGCCGCAGTTGGAACAGAACCGCGCCGCTGATTCCGCAAGTGTCCCACAATGGGGACAGGCAAATGCGGGCTCCGTCCGCCCTTCAGCGGACGCCTTACGCCCGATGGGATGGCGCACGATCGGATCGAGTACCCACGCCATCGCCACGAGCGCGAGGATGAGGCCAGTGCCGAGTCCGATCACGCGCGCGCGGTGGGGTGCGGTAACGAGGGAAACGACGCGGCGATCACGCCGACGATCACCAGCCCGGCGCCGATCCACGCGAACGACACCAACGGATTAAAACGGATGCGGAGCACCACCGACCCTTCTCCCACTTCGGGGACGGTGACGTACACATCCTGCGCGATCGAACGACGAATGCCCGCCACAAGTTCGGGCACGTCCTGCCGGCGGTCGAGGTCATCGTAGAACTCGCGCAGCTCGGATGTGATGAACCGCTGTCGAGCGCCGGCCCGGGTGGGCAGGAGCGCGACAGAGGTGAGCAAGTAGCTCGGACGCTCGATACGGCTCGCTCCCTGGCTGGTGAAGGTCCATTGGACGCCCCACGCGTCTGTCGCCGGTGTCGTTTCGCCGTCGCGGAGGGCGAGATCGTACGACTTGCCGTAG
>DASZZO010000302.1:0-50713 GCA_035544915.1 Gemmatimonadaceae bacterium
GTCTGCAAGCACCATCTGCGCTTCGATCCCACCAAGGTCGCCCGACCTCTACCCAGCTTTTCGCCATTGCGGGTCGAGGGCACGATCCGGCATCCGCCTACTGGCGAAGCATGGGAGTATTCCGTGATGCTGTCCATTCGCAACGATCGTGGCGAAGAGCTCACTCGCCAGGTCATTGGACTCGGCGCACTCCCGGCGGCGGAACAGCGGACATTCACCGTGGCCGTGGAAGTGTTCACGCCGGCCGACGGGAAGGCTCCGGGCCGGCCGTAGGAGGCATGGCGCCGGAGGCCGCCCGCGCGAAGCGACTGAGACGCCCGATTGTTTCCTCGATCTCGGCGACCGTGGTGCCGGGATGTATCGGACATAGGCGCAGCGCTGCGCGCCCACGCAGGGCGGTCGAAAGCACCAGGGCGTAGCCGTCTTCTCTCATCCGGTCGACCGTCTCGCGCGTGATCGCATCGATTTGCGTTTCAGACCTGTCTGCATGGCGGACAAGTTCGCCATCGACCCGCCTGTCACCAGAATGCCGCCCGCGCCTTGGAGGAATCCAACCAGTTCGTTGAGCCATTGCAGTACGGGGATTGTATCCACTGGTCAGGAGATCGCCGATCACGCTGACGAAATTCGTGGGACTCGGCACAAACGCATAGAACCGCGGATGATCCGATTTGAGTGCGTTGGGGAACACGTCGCGACCGAGCAGATCGAGCAGGTCGGCGCCTGGGTTCCCCTGTTCGGGCAGCGGGGTGCGCAGCAAACGCTCCGTGTCGGCGCGGGTCAGCGTGCGCGCCACCGAATCGCCGCGATTGGTTTCAAAATGATGGATGACCATCTCCGTCGCGCGCGCTCCCAGTGCGCGCATCTGCTCGCCCGAGAGCTGAAACGGATATCCGTCGGGCATGAATGGAATTCGGGACGGCTAAGGACGACGGTGGGCTCAGGGGAGCCCTGACGTTGTTGAGGCGCGCTTGCATGGCCGTACATTACGCCTGCGTACAGCGGTCCCCAAGAGCGGGAGAAGCGAATCATCGTGCAAGTGCTTGAAACGGAGCGGCTCTCTCTGCGCCGCATGTCAGTCGATGACGCGCCCTTTATCCTCGAGCTCCTGACCGACCAGGACTTCGTCCGTTTCGTCGGCGATCGAGGCGTGCGGACCCTGGACGACGCTCGCACGTACATCGTGAACGGACCCCTCGACAGTTACGAGCGGCTGGGATACGGCTTGTTCGTGGTTGAACAGAAGTGGGCGGCAGTTCCCGTGGGGATCTGTGGATTGCTCAGGCGGCCGACGCTCCCCGAGGCGGACATTGGTTTCGCGTTGCTTCCGGCATATCGCTCCAGGGGGTATGCCCATGAATCGGCTTCCGCTGTGATGCGGTACGCGCACGGCGATCTTGCCCTCCGGCGCGTCGTCGCCATAGCAAATACCGAAAATGCCGGCTCCGTAAGAGTGCTCGCGAAGATCGGGCTGAGATTCGACCGGATGATCAAACTGTTCGATGAGGCGCCCGAGGTGGGGTTATATACCGAAGAGGCCTGACCGAAGCGCGCATGCTACGGCCGCTCCCACAAACCCGTACGGGCACTCTTCGCCACCGCATCGATCACACGCATGTTTTGCACAGCGTCGTCAATCGACGTCGGCACCGGCGACTCGTTCAGTACGGCGAGCGCGAAACGATCGGCCTGCTCGGTGTACTGGTTGCACGCCTCGAAGCTGATTTCCTCGCTTGAACCACCCCGTTGAAGGAAGATGCGGCACGGACGATCGCCTGGCGCATTGAAAGGGATTTCGATCTCGATGCGCCCACGTGCTCCGATGATATTCGCGCGCTGGTGGCGCGCCAGCTGCGTGGCACAGGTGACGGTACCGCTGCCGCCATCAAAATCCAGGACGGCGCTGGTGAGGCGGTCGGTCCCGAATCGCGGATCGAACTCCATGTACCCGAGCACGCGCACAGGCTCGCGACCAAAGAGAAGGCGGGAGAGCGAGATGCCATAGCAGCCGATATCCAACAGCGCCCCGCCACCCATCGGCGCGATGTTGCGGACATTAGCGGCGTCGTCATTGAAATACGAGAAGAACGTCTGCACCGTTCCGAGGGGTCCGATCGCCCCATCGCGCACCAGCGACTGCGCCCGCACCCACTGCGGATGGAATCGATACATGAATGCCTCCATTACCTTGAGCCCGGGGTGGGCGCGGGCGGCGTCGTGCAGCACGCGTGCCTCTGGCGCATTCAACGCAATCGGTTTTTCGCAGAGCACGTGCTTGCCGGCTTGCAGCGCGCGAACGGACCAGGGTACGTGAAGATGATTTGGAAGCGGAACGTACACGGCATCGACGTCGGTGCGCTGCAGCAGCTCGTCGTACGAACCGCACCACGCGGCCACGCCGAGCTGCGCGGCGCTCGCGCGCGCGCGCTCCACGTCGCGCGACGCAATGGCGGTCACAACGCCGTTCCTCGAGGCCTTGATTGCGGGAATGACCTGGCGAACCGCAATGCTCGCCACGCCGAGCACCCCCCAGCGCACGACTGACATTGAATGGTTAATCTCGCGGGAACCTGTCCAGACTGCGAGTGATCGGCATCCCGCGCGGCGTGGGGCGTATGGCTAATCCTCGCGCAGCGCCACCAGCGGCGGCACGCGTGCTGCGCGCAGCGCCGGGATGAGCACAGCAATTACGGCGCTCGCGGTCAGCACGAATAGCGCCACCACCAGCGAGGTCGGATCCGTGGTCTGCACACCGTGCAGCTGGGCGCGCAACAGTCGTGCGGAGGCAAACGCGAGGGGAACGCCGACGGCCACGCCCAGGCCAACCAGCCGCAACGCATCGCCGAGCACCAGCACGATCACGTCGCCGCGCTGGGCACCGAGGGCGACACGAAGTCCGATCTCGCCCGTGCGACGCACGATCGCGTAGGTCATTACGCCGTAAAGCCCCACTGCGGCGAGCAGCAGTGCGAGCACGCCGAAGCCAGTGGCGAGGCGTGAGAGCAGTCGCTCCTGGCTCACCGACTGCCGCATGAGTGATGAAAGCGGTTCGAGGCCATCGATCACCAGGAGCGGGTCCTGCGCGCCAAATTCGCGCCTGACCGCATTCACGATGGTCCCCGGATCTCGCTCCGCCCGCACCTCGAAGCGCAGGGAACCGGGTTCGCCGTTCGTCATTTGCGGGAACGACAGGTAGAAGCGCCGGTCTGCTGCGCCGACCAGCTGGTGGTCCTTGGTGTCGGCCACGACGCCAATGATGGTCATGGCGGTCGTGTCGTTGAAGCGGATGGTCCTGCCGATCGGGCTTGCGTCGCCGAAATAGAAGCGAGCAAACGTCGCGTTCACGATCGCGACAGGCAGCGTGTGCGCGATATCCGTATCGTCGAACTCCCTCCCCTGCAGCACGCGCGTCCCCAGGGCGTGGAAGTACCCGGGTCCCACATTGTCCGAGAATGCGAGGCTATCCTCCGGACTGTGCGGCGTAAATCCCTGGACCTGTATGTTGTCTTGCGATTCGGTCCCGCTGAATACGCCGTTCTCCGAGTATCCCACCGCGGTTACCCCGCCGAGGCGAGCCAGCCGTGCTCTCAGTTCGCCGACGAGTGCGAGGAGGCGGGGGCCATGATATCCGCGCCCGCGCGCATCCACGTCCACAATGAGCAAGTGGTCGCGGTCGAGTCCCGTCTCGATGCGCTGCACGTTCTGCAAGCTGCGCACCAGAAGGGCTGCGCCCACCAGCAGTACCAGCGACAGCCCTATCTGCCCGGCGACGAGCAGTTTGCCGAGCGGCACGCGCTGCCCTCGCTTCCCGAGTGCGCCGCCCGTCACCGACTTGGCATTCGCACGCATCGCCATCGCGAGATCGACGCGTGATCCGCGGAGCGCCGGCACCAGCCCGAAGAGGGCCACAGCACCGATCGTGACGATGACCGTGAACGCGAGTACCGGCTGGTCAAGCCGGACGTCGAGCGGAATCAAGGTGCCGCCGTCGGCCACCAGCAAGAGGAGTCCTCGACTCCCCCACCATGCCATGGCGAGACCCGTTGCCGCGCTGAACACCGCGAGCAGCGTGCTCTCAGTGAGCATCTGCCGCACGAGACGTCCGCGCCCAGCGCCGATGGCGAGGCGTACGCCCATCTCGCGGGAGCGGGCCATGGCGCGCGCGAGGAGGAGATTGGCGACGTTCGCGCAGATGATGAGCATGAGGAGACTCGCGCCGACCATCAGCGTGATGAGTGGAGCGCCATAGGTGCTTCGCACGCGTGAGAATCCCCTCGAGCCGTCAGAAATCCGCACTTTGGCGCTGCGAAGTTGCGGGGCGGTCCGCGGATCTATTGCGTTCGCCGCCATGCTCTGCCGGATGAGCCCGGTGAGTCCCGCCTCTGCCTGGGCGGGCGTCACGCCGTCTGCAAGTCGTCCGAGCAACAAGAGCCACGACTCGACCCGCTTCTCGAGCATGGGCTGGTTCGGCCTCAGCAATGACTGCATGGTGACCGGGATCCACAGATCGTAGCTCTGCCCTACGACCTCGCCGGTGAATCCCGGGGGAGTGATTCCGATGATGGTGAAACGCACGCCATTGATGACGAGATCGCTGTTGAGCGTGCCAGGGCTGCGATTGAAGCGGCGTGCCCAGTACCCGTCGCTGATCACGGCCACAGGGGCTTCACCAAGCGCGCGGTCCTCGCTCCCGTCGAATACGCGGCCGACGGCCGCGCCCACGCCCAGCACGCGGAAATAGTTTCCCGAGACGAACCGGCCGCGTGGGTGCTCGAGCGTGGCATTGCCGGCACCGGGCTGCACATCGAGCCGCCCCGTGTACCCCGACGCAACCAGCCCGCTCAGCAGGTGCTGCCCGTCGCGCAAATCGCGATACAGCGGATACGAGAAGAGGTCAGCACGTTCCGTACCCTCTGAGTGCGAATTGATGCGCGACGGATCGCCGATCGCCAGCAGCTGCTCCGGTCGGCGTACGGGGAGCCTGCGGAGCAGCACAGCGTCTACCAGCGTGAACGTCGCGGTATTCGCGCCGATGCCGAGCGCGAGCGAGATAATCACAACGGCAGTAACTCCCGCGTTGCGTCGCAACATCCGGAACGCGAACACGGCGTCGTGGCGCAGGTCGTCCAGCAGGTCGGCTCGTCGCATGGTGCGTTCGCGCTCCACGTCGTGGGTAATGCAGGAATCGCGCACGGAGGGCATGTCGCCGAACTGACGAATCGCTGCCTCACGCGCCTCCTGGGGAGAGAGTCCCTCCGCGATCAGCTTCTGTGCGCGCATCTCAAGATGAAACGCGAGCTCGTCGTCCACGGCGCGCCGCCTGTCGGAGCTGCCACCCAGCCGGAATGCGCGCCGTATCATCGATTCACGCCGGGAGGGGCGCCGGTGCGCGCAAGGCCTTGGTCACGGCGCGCACATAACGTTCCCATCCGGACACTTCGTTGCGGAGCTGTTGCCGCCCACTCTTGTTGAGGGCATAGTATTTCGCCCGGCGATTGTTCTCGGAGAGTCCCCATTCGCCGGTGAGCCACCCCTGTCGCTCGAGCCGGTGAAGCGCCGTATAGAGCGGACCTTCTTCCACGAGCAGTTCGTCGTCGGTGATCGTCCGGATCCACTCCGCGACGGCGTAACCGTGCCGGGGTCCCCACGAGAGCGCCTTGAGGACCAGGACATCGAGCGTACCGCGGAGCAAGCCGCCATCGGGATCGAGCATATGTATGTACCCCTATGAGTTAGAGGGGAACATGATCGAATTGGTTGCCTGTAGAGGTGAGCCTCGCGCCGGGACGCTGCCTCAAGATTGACCGGGAGCGGCCCCGAGGCATGGGCCGCACAATGGCTCGCGCGCGAGCAGCAGGCCGTTAGACGATAGGCTTCTTTTCGGTGGTCACGGCCTCCATCCCCAGCCGTTTCAGTTCTGCATTGAGCGCCGCCAGATCCCTCGCGAGCACTTGTTGCAGTCGGCTTGTCTGCACCGTCAGCTCGGCCTTCAGGTCGTTGAAGATCGGCACCGCGTTTCCGATGGGCCTGCCGTCCCCCCGCGTCACCACGCCCAGCAGTGACGCGATACGGTTGTTGATCTTTATGGGGAAGTTGAGCGGGTCCTGACCGCTCTGGTTTCTCACCTGATAGATCTCCTCTTCCACCGCGCTCAGGTTCTTCACCAGCACGTCGCTGGTAGCCTTGAGCTTCGCGTCAGTGGATTTGGAGAGCCGGTCGGCAACCTGCTTCTTGAGGTCGCGAATCTGGATCACGGCATTGTTCGCCTCGCTCACCTTGTCGCGAATCCTGATCGCGAGCGCGAATTGGGCTTCGAGATCGGCCTGCGTGACGTCGGTGTAGAGAGGATGCTTCTTGATGAGCAGTGGCTGCGTTTGCGCCTTGCCGTCGACGGTGAGACGCACCCGGTATTTGCCCGGTACCGCGAGCGGGCCATTGGTGCTCGCGCCCCAGAGGATCATCCCCGGGAATGTGGTTGCACCGGGATACTGCAGGTCCCACGTCATCGAGTTCAGGCCTGTGGTCATTGACGTGGTCTGTGGGGCCCCGCCGCGGCCACCGCGTCCACCGGCGGCCGGATCGTCTGCCGCAGCCGGGTCGCTTGCCGCAGCGCTGTCGCTGCCCGTGGCCCCACGGCCGCCACGCCCACCGCGGCCCGCGCCCGCAGGCGCGACTGCCCCATCGAACGAACGAACCAGGCGCCCCGCACTGTCGAGGACCTCCAGCTTGAGGCTCTGCACCGGATGCTTGAGCCAATAGTCGATGCGCGCGCCACCGGCCGACCGTATGGCCGTCGCGGGCGCAAAGAGGAAGGCATCACTTGCCGCGGCGCCAGCAGTGTATTGCCTCAGCGGTTCAATGTTCTCGAGGACATAGAAGCCGCGCCCGTGCGTCGCGATGGCGAGACTCGTCGCCTCAACCGCCAGGTCGGACACGGGCAGGTCGGGCAGGTTGAGCGAGAGCGACTGCCAGCTGTCCCCGTCATCGTGGGAGACATACACACCGTGCTGGGTGGCTGCATAGAGCAGGCCGCGGCGGGTGGGATCCTCGCGCACCGCATGCACGAAGTCGTTGGGCGCTATCCCGGTGACGACCTTCGTCCAGCTTTTTCCGAAGTTGTGAGTGCGGAAGATGTACGGAGCTACATCGTCGAGCAGCGGCCGTTTCACCGCCGCATAGGCCGAGCCGGCGTCGAAGGCGGAGGCATCGATGATACTCACGCGGCCGAAGTCGGGCATCTCCTTCGGCGTCACGTTCTCCCATGTCTTGCCGCCGTCGCGGGTCACGTGAATGAGCCCGTCGTCCGAGCCGGTCCAGAGCACGTTCACGTCGCGCTTGGACGGGCCGATCGCGAACACCGTTGCATACACCTCTGGTCCGTTCATGTCGCCTGTGATGGGGCCACCGGAATGACCGAGTGTGCTGGGATCGTGGCGCGTGAGATCCGGGCTGATCTGTTCCCAGCTCTGGCCCCCGTTGATCGTCTTCCAGACGTGCTGTGACCCGGTGTAGAGCACCCGGGGATCCACCGACGAGAAGATGATCGGGTAAGTCCACTGCCAGCGTTCCTTCAGTGCGCTCGACGGCTCGCCGGAGAACATGCGGGGGTACGGGTTGATTTCGCGTAGCTCGCCGGTGCGCCGGTTGAGCCGCGTGAGGAACCCTCCGTTGTTTGCGCCAGCGAAAAAGACGTCCGGGTCCTTCGGATCGGGCGCGATGTAGCCATCCTCGCTCCCACCAGGGCTGTACATCGGAATGGCCGGTGCCCCGCGGCCACCGCCGCCCCCCCGCCCGCCGAACCCGCCGCCGACTCCGCTCGACACGCACGCCGTGCTGTTGTCCTGCTGTGCGCCGCACACGTGATATGGTACGTGCTTGGTAGTCGCCACGCGATAGAACTGGCCGGTGGGATAATCGCGCGAACTGAACGTGTGCTGTGGATTCAGGGCCGCGTAGGTGATCGTACCGCCGCCATCATTGGCGTACATCACGTGCTGCGGATCGTCCGGGTCGATCCACATGTCATGTGAATCGCTGCCACCCCACGACACCATGGTCTTGCCACCATCGGTAGATACGAACGTGCCGACGTTCTGCACGTACACGCGATCCTTGTTGGCAAGATCGGCGGTAACGTGCGTGTAGTAGAAGGCGCGCTGGCGGATGTTCCGGCCGCTGTTCACGAGCGTCCATGTGGCACCGGCGTCATCGGAGCGGAAGAGTCCGCCGTTTTCGTTCTCCACGAGCGCGAACACGCGATTGGGGTCAGCGCCGGAAATCGAAACGCCGATCCTGCCGACCATGCCCGCAGGAAGTCCGGGGTTGCGCGTAATCTCCGTCCATGTGTCGCCACCATCCGTGGACTTGAACAGTCCGCTGCCCGGACCTCCGCTCGACATCGTGTATTCCTTGCGGAACGCCTCCCACATCGCCGCGTACATGACGGCCGGATTGTGCCGGTCGATGGCGATGTCTATGGCCGCTGTCTTGTCGTCGCGAAACAGCACCCGCCGCCACGTCTTGCCGCCGTCGGTGCTCTTGTAGACGCCGCGCTCATCGTTCGGCACGCTGTAGTTGCCGAAAGCCGCGACGAAGACGATGTCAGGATTGGTCGGGTGAATCCGGATCTTCGAGATGGTCTGCTTGTCGCCAAAGCCGACATGTGACCACGTTTTGCCCGCGTCGGTGGATTTGTACACGCCGTCGCCCGCCATGATGTTGCCTCGAATGCACGATTCACCCATCCCGATGAACACGATGTCAGGATTCGATTCGGAGACGGCGACCGCTCCCACCGACGAGCTATGGATCTGGTGATCGGTCACCGGAGTCCAGTGGTCACCGCCGTCTGTGGTCTTCCAGAGCCCGCCACCGGTGGCGCCGAAGTACCCCACCTTTGGCTGTCCCTTGACACCGCTGACCGTGATGGAACGGCCGCCGCGATCCGGACCGATACTGCGCCAGCGCAATGACTTGAGAATCACGGAGTCGATCGAGACCGGCGCGCCGGCCGTTTTGCCCTGCTCGGCCGAACTGCCGAGGCGCCAGCCGCCAAGCAGCGCAACGAGGGTACCAGAGAGCAAAAGACCGAGGCGGGCGCGCCTGCGCGCATGCAGCATGACTGATCCCTCGTCAAAGTGGGGGAAACGCATCTATAATAACGTCCACGTCAGGAATAACGTCCACGTCAGGCTCACCGACAACTGGAACCTTCGATGTCCACAGCCAAGTCGACTCCCAGGCCCAACGCCAAGGCGGCGAGCAAGGCCAAGCCAGCGAGCAAGCCGAAGAAGGCCAAGCCGGCGAGCAAGCCAACCACGGTGGCCGCTTATATCGCGGGCTTGCCGGCCCACCACCGCGCGACGATCAATGCGGCGCGCAAGTTCGTCCACTCGCATATCCCCAAGGGCTACGCCGAGTTCATGAGCTGGGGCCTGATCAACTGGGGCATTCCACTTTCCAGATACCCGAACACGTACAACGGACACCCACTCTGCTACGTCGCGCTTGGCGCACACAAGAGCTACTCGACACTCCACCTGATGGGCTGCTACGGCGACGCCAGGCAGATGGCGTTCTTGAAGGAGGAATACAGGAGGGCGGGCAAGAAGTTCGACATGGGAAAGGCATGCCTTCATTTCAGGACGATGGACGACCTGGTACCCGACGCCGTGGGGCGCGTGATCGCGTCAGTGACGCCGGAGACGTTTCTCGAGAACTATGAGAGGGTCAAGAAGCCACAACAAGGCTGATTGGGCCGCACAGGCGGCAGATGGGGGTCGTGGCTTGAGATGAAACGCTGTAGCGGGCGCAGTATCACGATCGCTTCATTGGCGACGGTCCTGGCGGTGCTTTTTTCTCCGGCCGCCTTGCGTCAGCTACGGAAGCCGTATCCAACCGAATCGAGGGCGCGCGGTGGGGCCACCGTTCGGCGCGCCATAGCGTTCGACGTGTCCCCGCCGCTGGCGTCGCTGCACGATCCCGGCACTCATTTCGAACCACCCCAATGCAACGAGCCTGCCGGGAGTTGCGGCGAATCGCCAGGAGACCCCGGCGCGGAGTCGCGCGAGCCGGCTAGCCACGCAGCGGCCGCAGCGGTCGCGGCGGCGCGCGTGAGCCCCGCGAGCCCCGCCGTGGAGCAAACGTCACAGGGTCAACGGCCGGCTGCCGTGCTCGTTGCCTATTTCGACGGACTCGGCGTCGGCTTCGAAGGACCTCAGGGCGCGGCCACCGTGCGGAACCCGTCCGATAACAGCCTCGCTGTCGGGCCGAACCACATCGTGCAGATCGTGAACTCGCGCCTGGCGGTTTTCACCAAGAAGGGCAAGTTGTTCGACACCACAGGCAAGGTGCTCTACGGCGCCGTCGCCACGAACACGCTCTTTGCCGGGTTTGGCGGACAATGCGAACTCCGCAATAACGGAGACGCCGTGGTGCGCTATGACCAGCTGGCGGAGCGGTGGCTGTACGTGATGCCCATCTTCAGCCGCCCGCCCAACGAACCGAAGGGTCCCTATTCGATGTGCTACGCGCTGAGCACCGGCGCCGACCCGCTTGGGCCCTATCACCGCTACGAGTTCAAGCGACCACTCTTTCCGGACTACCCGCGGCCCGCCGTCTGGCCTGACGGCTACTACGTGCCGTCAAGTACGAGCGACGACTTCATCCAGAAGCATGCGTGCGTGGTTGAGCGCGCCAAGATGCTTCAGGGCCTTCCGGCGACGGAGCAATGCATTGTCATCGACGGTGTGAACTTCCTGAACAATGCCGATATCGATGGCCAAGGGCTCCCTCCCGTGGGTGCGCCCAACATCATGATGGCGGCCGGCGGCGCGCAGTTACTGAAGAACTTCGAAGACGACGGCATCTACGCCTGGAAATTCCACGTGGATTGGGAGAACCCCGCCAACACGGGGCTGAGCGGCCCCGCGAAAATCCCCGTTGCTCCATACCACTATCTCTGCAACGGCCAGCTTACGAACTGCGTGCCGCAGCCGGACACCACGCGCCGGCTCGACGCTCAGGGTGACAAGATCATGCAGCGTCTCGTGTACCGGAATGTGGGCGGCCGCGAGTCAATCGTCGCGTTGCATTCCGTGAACTCCAGAGCGCATGGCGGCGGCGTGCGGTGGTACGAGTTCCGCCTGGACGCCAACGGTGACCCGAAACTCCACCAGCAGGGCACCTACGCACCCGACTCGTTCTATCGCTGGATGGGAAGCGTGGGAATCGACAGGCAGGGGAACATCGGCATGGGCTACTCGTTCGGCGGAACTCCGAACTACCCAGGCCAGCGCTTTGCGGCCCGGCTTGCCGACGATCCGCCTGGCGTGCTGACCCTGCACGAGACCGTACTCGTGCAGGGCGAGGCATCGCAGAAGAACACACTGCGGTGGGAGGACTACACCACCACCGCGATGGACCCGGGCGATGACTGCACGTTCTGGTACGTGGGCGACTATTTGCGATCTGGCGCCGCAAGCTATTCGAGTCGAATCGGAGGCTTCCGAGTGCCGGGTTGTTTGCGCGGTACGGTGACCGGCTCGAGCTTCTTCGATCGCAACCACGACGGCTTGCGCGAGCCCGATGAACCGGGGCTTCCGGGCTGGCGCGTGGATTTTGCGGGCGGCCGCTCCGGCGCTCTTGCCACCGACGCCAACGGCACGTTCGACACGTGGCTTCCCGCCGACCCTGCCGTTGCTGACCCCGTGTACGTTTTCACGGCGAGGGCGTCGCACCAGCCAGCGTGGGCGCGAACGGTCGCACGAGCGGGCGAGGCCGGCCACGGAGCGCTTGCCCCGGACGGCGAGAGCTACCGCGTTCGGCTCAAGGATCGGGACTTCGTGACTGGCGTGAACTTCGGCAACGTGTGCGTGGTGAAGAATCGCGGTGGCGCGGATTTTCGCTTCTGGTCAGGCTCTCGCGGCCGGAGCGTGCTTGCCGCGCGAGATCCGGCGTGGCGAGCGCTCGTGGACTCCGTGCTCCATCTCGCCAGCGCTGATGGCCCGCGGTTCACCGTATCTCGCACGGGTGCCGACGCTCTCGACGTCTTTCAGGCGTGGCTGCGCCGGGCGGACGAATCTGGTGCGTCCTACAACCTCTCGCGTCATCTCGCCGCCACCGCCTTCAGTGTCACGTTCGGCAAACAGGACGGTCACGCAACGGTGCGCGATCCGGTGGCGGGCGACTGGCCCACGATCAGCACGTTGGTGAGCAGGGTAAGCTCCCATATCGCCCCGCACCTGGACGCGGCGGCAGATGCGGCCTGGCACGGCATCGCGGAAAAATACATGTTGCTACTCGTGCGGCTGAATACCAACACGGCCGATGTGACCCCGTCTTCTCCTTCAGGCTGTCCCCGGCCTTTCTAACCCCTCCCAACGAATTCCCGGCCACCAGTGTCATACCTTCAGATCATCTGAAGGAGACACGATGTCCGACGACCGGGCAGAGCTGCTGCAGGGAACGCTGGAGATGCTCGTCCTCAGGACGCTCGCCCTCGAGCCGATGCACGGGTGGGGGATCGCCCAGCGGATTCAGCAGATGTCGAAGGACGTTTTCCTGATCGCGCAGGGCTCGCTCTATCCGGCCCTCATTCGAATGAAGCGGCGAGGGTGGGTGAGGACATCGTGGCGCACGACGGAGAACAACCGCCGCGCGCGTTATTACGAACTCACCGCGGCCGGCGAGCGTCAGCTCGCAGCGGAACGCGTCATCTGGTCGCGCTCGTCGACGGCGGTGAACTGGATCATGAACGCGCGGTGGACCGCGGGAGGTTCGCCGGCATGAGCGCCTTCTCCGACCTGGTCGAGCGCCTGAGGGCGATCGTCTTTCGTGGCCGCGAGGAGCGGGAACTCCGGGAAGAGCTTCGCTTTCACGTGGACATGGAAGCGCAACAGAACGCTCGCGGCGGAATGGACGACGGAGAGGCGCGCCGTCGCAGTTTCATCGCCCTCGGTGGCATCGAACGCGTGAAGGAGGACGTGCGTGACGCGCGTGGCACGCGGTTGGTCGAAGACGTGGTCGCTGACATCGTCTTCACTCTGCGCACGCTCGCACGGAGTCCGGGCTTCGCGATCGTCGCAATCCTGACTCTGGGCCTCGGCATTGGCGGCACAACGGCGGTCTACAGTGCGGTCGATGCGGTGCTCCTGCAACCCTTGCCATATCAGCAGCCCGGTCAGCTCGTCCGCCTCTACCAGAGTTATGTCGGCCGCTCCGATGACCGTTCCTTCGTCACGCCCGTGCACTTTCTCGATTTCCGGACGCGTCTGTCATCGTTCGAAACCGCGGCAGCCATTTACACCTATTCTGAATCCGGCGCTGACATAGGGGCCGGCGACGGTGTCCGGCGCATCCGCCTCATGCCGGTGAGTGCCGGCTATTTCGATGTCGTGCGCGTTCACCCCGCCCTTGGTCATGGATTTCAGTCGCAAGACGAGAACGGCGCTCCGGTTGTCGTCCTGAGCCACGACCTCTGGGGCCGGCAGTTCCACGCGGACGGCGCGGTGGTGGGGCAGGTGCTCGTCATGAACGGAAAGCCGTACACGGTTGCGGGTGTCATGCCGCAGGGTTTCGCCGATCCAGTCGCCGGGTCCGTCGACGCCTGGGTGCCGATGGACCTGGGGCCGGGCAGGGACACCAAGAACGCAACCAACCACTACCTCACGGTCATCGCCCGGCTGCGGGCCGGCGTGACGGTGGCGCACGCACAAGCGGAACTCGACCTGCTCGATCTGTCGCTCGCCAAGACATATCCCGACGCAGTCCGCGCCCGGGCGCGTCTCTATCCGCTCAAAGAGGACATCGTCGGCTCGTCGAGTCGCGCACTCGAGATCATGCTCGGCGCCGTCGCGCTGGTGCTCGTTCTCGTCTGCGTCAACATCGCCAACCTGCTGCTCGTGCGCGGCTCCGAGCGCGCGCGTGAGTTCTCGCTGCGCCTGGCACTTGGCGCAGGCCGCGGTCGGCTCGTGCGGCAAATGCTCATGGAAAGCCTGACACTGGCGCTCGCCGGCGACATCGCCGGTCTCGTCATAGCGCGAGTCGCAATGTCGGCGATCGTCGCACTGGGGTCAGGTTCGATCCCGCGCCTGGCCACCCTGAGCCTCGAACCTCGCTTGCTCGCATTCTCCCTGGCCATTGCATCGGTGAGTGCGATTGGGTTTGGCCTCGCGCCGGCCTTGCGGGCTGGACGTACCGAGCCGGGTGACGTGCTCCGCGAGCAGGGCCGCGCGACAACCAGCGGCGGTGCCCAGATGCGGTTGCGTGAATGGCTCGTGGTCTCGCAGGTTGCCCTGGCTTTCGTATTGCTCGTGGGCGCCGGGCTGCTGATCGCCAGCTTCCAGCGTCTCCGTCAGGTCGACTTGGGGATCCAGCCGGAGGCCGCGCTCGTGTTCGAGCTCAACTTGCCCCCGGTACGCTACGATTCCACGGCGCGTGCCCGGTTCTATGAGGCGTTCGCAAAGCGAGTCGAGGGACTTGGCGGGGTGCGCGCGGCGGGCGGCGTGTCAAAGCTGCCAGCAACCGGACCGTACAATGAGTGGAACGCGACCGCGCTTACCGGCCCGCTGGCGAACACGGACCGCGCCAACCCCGGAGCGCAGCAGCGCGTGATCTCGGGCGATTATTTCCGCGCAGCGGGAATCCCCGTACTCGAGGGCCGTGCTTTCGACTCTCGTGACGATCCCAGCGCGCCGAAACGGCTGCTCGTCAGCAAGAGCCTCGCACTCCAGCTCTTTCCCGGAATGAGCGCCATCGGCCAGCGGTTACGTGCCGGGCCCGCGAACGGCGAGATCATCGGCGTGGTTGGCGACGTCGCGCTCGACGCGCAGGGACACGCGGCGCGATACGTCTATCACGCGCATACACAGTTCGCCGGTGACCGCAACTGGGCGCTGGTACAGGTGATTCGAACGAACGGTTCCCTCAATCTTCTGCAAGCCGAAACGAGGCGCCTGCTCGCCGAACTCGATCCGCAGCTGGTGATGTACAAGCCGATGGCGTTGGCCGACGCTATTGGCCGCGGCGAAGCGCAGCGCGTGTTTACTCTCCGTATTCTCGCGAGTTTCGCCCTGGTCGCGCTTGCGCTCGCGGCCCTGGGATTGTTCGGTGTGCTGTCCTACGGAGTGCGACTGCGCGCGCGCGAGTTCGGCATCCGGATGGCGCTCGGTGCGGAAGCGGGTGCGATCAGGCGCATGGTGCTGCGGCAGGGCCTCGCGGTGACGGCGATCGGCATCGCCATCGGATTGCTGGGCACATTCGCATTGGCGCGACTGATGGCGTCGGTGGTATTCCGCGTCAGTCCGCTCGAGCCAGTGGTGCTGCTCGGCGCCGTGTTCTTCATGGCGGTCGTGGCGGGGATTGCAGCGTACCTTCCGGCGCATCGGGCAACTGCGGCGGATCCGCGAACGGTACTGCAATAGGACAGTCGAGAGTTGAGAGTTGGGAGTTGGGAGTTGAGCGTCTGAGCGTTTGAGAGTTTGAGAGTTTGAGAGTCGAGGCGTGAGAGTCGAACGTCGAGAGTTCCTATGGGTAGCGATGCTCCGCGTCACTGATGAGTCCCGCCAGCTCGATGTCGAGCCGGTTGGCGATCTCGGGTGTTGGCGCGAGCGCGTGATACGTCGAAAGCAGGGCGTTCCACGACGTGATCGTCTTCTTGCGCAGCGACTCGAACCGCGCCTTGTCGCCGCTCTTCTCCGCGTCGCGGAGCTGCGGCACGAGTGCCCGCAGCGCGGCCCTGTGTTCCGCCAGAAGCTGCGATGTTCCCGCGAGTTGCGCCTCGTGGTCAATCCGGTGCGCTTCGGGCAGCTTGGCGCCGTAGCTCTCGCCGAGCGCGACGGCAAAGAGCCGGTCGTCACGCGTCGGGTGCGCAGGAGACTTTAGCCCGGTGGCTATGAAGGGCAGCGTGGGGTTGTCGTGAGCGTTGGGGCCGTCCGGGTTCGCAATGATCCAGGTATGCACCATGGCGATCTGCTGCGGGGTCGGCGTGCCGCCGCGATCCTTGCAGTCTTCCACACCATCTGCGAGCACCATGCCCTCCCCGGGTACGTTGCGGCAGAACACATGCGTGTGCCATTCCGTCGGCGTACCGGCGAGGTCAGTCGGCACCGGCGCGGTGCCGCCAATGCGACGGCTATACGCAACGCCCACCGGAATGAGCGAGTCGCGCACCGGCAGGTACATCACGAAGGTCGGATGCAGCAGATCCACCGGCTCGTTCGCGACGATGCGCTGAAATGTCAGCCAGTGCTGGCCCTGGAACGGTGTCAAGTCGCGCACAGGGCCGAAGGCAAGCGGCCGGTAGCCGGCCTGGACCAGCCTCGCTGAATCCACGAGCGGGCGAATGGCATCCTTCGCGCGCGCGACCAGCGAATCGGTGCCCTGCACGAGATTGAGCGCGATGGCGAGCAACAACGTTGGCGATGTCATGGTCATGATCATCAACCTAAACAGAGCGGCGCGCCACCCTCATTCTTTCGATGATGTCCATCCCTGGGCTTGCCGGCGGCGAGGCTCGTCGAGAACTCGGGCGCTGCGCCGCGCCGCCACCAGGCGAACGTGGTGCGCATTGTGGTACAGTGTAAACAACAGCATTTCCCGCACGCTTAACGCCCCGAGGAGCGGGTGCGGAAGGCGATACCGGTCGAGTGCACGCTCGTTCCACCGCCCGATAGCTGAGCCGAGTTCGTCCACGCTCGCGGTCCAGCGGCGCATGATGTCGCGTCGCCACGCATCGGCGTCTGCGGGGACGTCGCGAGGGCTTGGAGCATACGGGTTCGCGCCGTAGCCGAGCGCGAGCCGCGCGCGGTATGCATCCCGCACCTCTGAGAACTTCCGCGAGGCGCCGCGATGCGCTCCGAACCGGAGCCGCAGAAGGATCCGCGGCAGCGCGAGCGCCTTCACCAGCGGGCGCACCGACTTGTGCAGGTGGCGCGCGTGCTCCGCGGGAGACCACTTCGTGACCTGCGTTTCGAAGAACTCCGCGGTCGGCAACCCGTCGAGATACGCCGTGCTCTCGACGTGCAACGCGAGCAGTGCCCGCGCGATCTCGGCACCGCGGGCAGGTTCACCGGTATCGAACATGACCTGAAGTCCTTTGCGCGGCCTCGCGGAAGCACTCCCTCAGACGGCCGGCGGCTGCATCTGCCACTGGGCCCATTCTTCTCTGGCCGGACCATAGATGCCCGACACAGGCAATCCAGCCTGCCGCATGAGCACGTTCATCTGGCCGCGGTGATGCGTCTGGTGAAGGACCAGAATCATGAGCGTTTCGCCACGCGACCACTTTTCTCCGTACATTTCGTCGGTCTTTTCCAACATTGCGTCGGTCCATTCCTTCTGAACGGCATCGAGCAGCGATTTCGCCGACCGCGTATAGGTGTCGACAATGACCTTGGCGGACGTTGGCACGGGGGCGTTCTCGTCGGGTCCCTCTATGTGCAGGCCGGTCTTCTCCATCATTTCCTTGATCGTGCCCGTGAGATGCCAGGCGATGCGGCCAAGGGTCCGGTGGTCACCGGTCACCGGCTGCGCCAGTGACGCATCGGTGAGAGCATTCAGCAGCTTCTGCGTATTCTCGCTCTCCTGACTCCAGCGGTGAGCGAAGTCCGCGATCTTGCGAATCACGAGCGTGTCCTCCGTGAATGACGGATTCTATACTCAGCTTCGTGCGCGGCCGCCGCAAGCGGAGTGCCTGCCGCCAGCGTTCGACCTGCCGCTCCCGCCGGCGTAGATTCTCCCGATGCCAGGAGCGCCCTCCGGCCTGCTGAAGGTGCTCGGCGTGGCCTTCGGCCTCGCCATCATCGTCGGCAACACGATCGGCTCGGGAATCCTCCGCACGCCCGGTGACGTCGCAGCATCGCTTCCAAGCGGTCCCTGGTTCATGGGCGTGTGGGCCGCAGGCGGCATATATGCGCTGTTCGCTGCGATGACCATGGCCGAACTCGCGGTGATGCTCCCGCAGTCCGGCGGACAGTACGTGTACGCCCGCCGCGCACTCGGTGAGTACGCCGGGTTCGTCATCGGGTGGACGGACTGGATCTCATGTTCCGCGGCGGTGGCCGCAGGCGCGATCGCGCTCGGCGAACTCTCCCGCTCGCTCGCCCCGCCGCTGGCACCGCACGGCACGGCAATCGCCGTAACGATCGTGGGCATCTTCACAGCGGTGCACTGGATTGGCGTGCGGTCAGGTGACGTCACGCAGAAGGTGCTCAGCACCGTCAAGGTCCTCGCACTGCTTGCGGTGGCGGTCGCCTGCTTCGCAGCGCCGCGTGCAACCGGCTCAGGTGATTCGGCGCCACACCTTCCCTCCGGGTTCTTGTTTCTCTCTGCCATGGTGCTCGCATTCCAGAGCGTGCTTTATACCTATGACGGATGGAACGGCATTGTCTACTTCGGCGGCGAGATGCGCGACCCGCGCCAGATTCCGCGCTCGATGGCATTCGGCGTGCTCGTGGTGACGGCGGTCTACCTCTCGCTCAACGCCGCGTTTCTCCACTCGCTTGGCATCGCCCATCTGGCGCAAGAGAAGTTCGCAGCGTCGGCGGCCGCGCTGGCCGTATTCGGCAGGACTGGGGAGCGCATCGTCAGCACCGTAATGGCAGTGAGCATTCTCGGCAACGTGAGCGCAATACTCATGCAGGCATCGCGCGTCCCATGGGCAATGGCGGCAGACGGACTGCTGCCCCGAACCACGATGCTGGTAAATCGCGGTGGCACACCCCATGTATCGCTCGCGCTGAGCGGCGGTGTCGCCCTGGTGCTGATTCTCTCGGGAACATTCGAAACGGTCATCGCTCTCGCGGCGTTCTTCTACGTTCTGCAATATGCAGTGTCGTTCAGTTCGCTCTTCGTGCTGCGATGGCGCGAGCCCGACCTGCCGCGGCCCTATCACGCATGGGGTTATCCGGGGATTCCCGCGCTCGTGTGGCTGGGCGCCGTCGCGTTCATCGTCGGCAGCCTCGTGGGCGACCGGCTGAACAGCATCCGTGCGCTGTTCGTAATCACTGCCAGCTATCCCGTGTATCTTCTTGTGAAACGCCTCTTGCGCAGCGGCAATGTCGCCAGCCGCCCGGAGTGACGTCGCCTCAGCGGTCCGAAGTCCGTATTTTGCCTTTGCAGACCCCCGCACCCTTACGGAGTTGCACCTGATGACTCGTCGCATTCATGCATTGGGCACGATGCTGGGCGCCCTCACGCTGCTCACCCCATCTCTGCTCGCGGCCCAGGGCCGCGGCGGCCGTGGTGGATTCAATGCGGCCGACTCGATCAAGTACACGTACCCGAGCACGCCCCAGCTCGAAAAGCTCAAGGACGACGCCGCGCGAGAAATCGACGGCATGTCGAAGAAGATCCAGGAAATGGTGGACATGGTCTTCTCCTTCGGCGAACCCGGGTTCCAGGAGTTCGAGACCGTGAAGTACCTCACGGGCATCCTGGAGCAGAACGGCTTCAAGGTTCAGCGCGGCGTGGCCGGCATTCCCACGGCCTTCGTCGCCACGTGGGGCTCGGGCAAGCCGGTGATCTCGCTCGGCTCCGATATCGACGATATCCCGCAGGCGAGCAACAAGCCCGGCGTCGGCTGGCACGACCCGATTGTCGAGGGCGCGCCGGGGCACGGCGAGGGACACAACTCCGGCGAACCGCTCAACATCGCGGCCGCGCTGGCAGTGAAGAAAATCATGGAACGCGATCATATCGCCGGCACAATCCAGATCTGGGATGGAGTGGCCGAGGAGCTGATGTCGGGCAAGGCCTGGCTGGTGCGCGCCGGCGTCTTCAAGGACGTTGATGTCACGCTGTTCACGCACGTCGGCAACGACCTCGGCGTATCGTGGGGGCAGTCGGGATCAAACGCGCTCATCTCCGCGCTCTTCAAGTTCAAGGGTCAGGCCGCGCACGCGGCCGGCGCTCCGTGGCGCGGCAAGAGCGCACTCGACGCGGCGATGCTGATGGGGATGTCGTGGGAGTTCCAGCGTGAGCACATGGACCTGCCCCAGCGCTCGCACTACGTGATTCCCGACGGCGGCGACCAGCCCAATGTCGTGCCGAGCACCGCGAGCATCTGGTTCTACTTCAGGCACCTCGATTTCGACCGGACCATGGCGATGTTCGACGATGCCAAGAAGAAGGCGACAGCAGCCGCTATGATGACGGGCACCCAAGTGGACACGATCATGATGCTCGGCTCCGGCTGGAGCGGCCACTTCAGCCGGCCGATCGCCGAGGCGATGTACCAGAACATCAAGAAAGTCGGGATGCCGACGTGGGACGACAAGGACCAGCTGCTCGCCAAGGGAATTCAGCGTGAGCTGGGGCAGCGCGAGAACGGTCTTCAGACGACCGGGGGCCGGCTCGCCGGTCCCGCACTCGAAGCCATGCGCACGGGCGGCGGGTCCGACGACATTGGCGACGTGAGCTGGGTGGTACCGACGATCACGCTGAACTATCCGTCCAACATTCCCGGCCTGCCGGGGCACCACTGGGCGAATGCGATTTCGATGGCCACGCCGATCGCGCACAAGGGGGTCGCGGCGGGCGCCAAGGTACAGGCGATGACGATGCTCGACATCCTGCTCACGCCGCAGGTCGTGACCGATGCCTGGGACTACTTCCGCACGGTCCAGACAAAGGACATCAAGTACAAGCCGTTCTTCGCGGCGACCGATCAGCCGCCCATCTGGCTCAACAAGGAGCGGATGGAGAAGTACCGGCCGTTAATGCAGAAATATTACTATGACCCGAAAAAGTATCCCACGTACCTCGATCAGCTCGGGATCAAGTATCCGACGGTGCGGAATATTGTACCCTAGAAAGCATAGCCAACTGAAAGCCCCGGCCAGGTGAAGTAGCTCCCGTTGCTGAACAGCCCGTACGCCGTGCCGCGAAACAGCAGGCCACCGCTCGATCGATACTCGAAGCCGAGACCGGCGTACCCGTAGGTCGTCGAGGCCCCGCCATCGCCGAACGGACCGGAGGTTACCTTGCTCGACACAAAGACCCCGCCTCCGCCGAGGTAAATCGATCCGTTCCGTGGCATCAGGTAGAGCTTGGCACCCACTGGAATGAACACGATACTCGAACTGCCTGAGGATGATCCTTGACCCAGCGCCGACAAACCGGCGTTCAACGCGAAGGCATTGCTCAGCATCCGTTGGTATGAGAAGGAGTAGAGGATCGAGTTTCCCAGCAATTCGATGCTGACGTCATTTCTTAGGGCTTCCCGGCTGCGTGTCGTCATCGCGACTTGTGCCTGAGCGTGAGACGACAAAGCGAAGATCAAAATACCAACCCCGAATACGTTGAGTCGCGGGCTCATGTCTGTTCTCCTGTTTGGAGCGTGATTGCAGAGAGTGTGCTGAACCGGAGGCTCGGGCGCATTCGTGGCAAGCCTGCTCACTCTGAGGATGCTTCCCCCAAAGACGCCGATGTCGCCGCGCACGCAACGAGTGGATCAATGCTCCTTCCCCCGGCAACGCCGTCGCGGGCCCGCTGTATCCTCAACGCCGGTAGCGTGTTGGCGATCACCCCCGCGGCATGTCCGGCGGCGCGAACAGTTGTGACGTAGCGCCGAGCCTCGGTGAGCCACTCGATCACGCGCTGGACGCCTTGCCGCAATCCCCTCCCGCGGCGATGATTCGCAAGACCCGCGCACGCACGGAGATAGAGGTTTTGGGCCCCACAGACGTCACAAATCCGCGCCACTACCATAAGGTGGTGGATTGCCAGTGGGCGTGTCCCGCCCATACGAACGTTCCCGAGTACCTCCGCCTCATCGCCCAGGGACGGTACTCGGACTCGTACATGCTGAACCGGGAATCCAACGTCTTTCCGGGGATCCTTGGCCGAACCTGTGACCGGCCCTGCGAACCCGCGTGCCGGCGTGGAAGGGTGGACGGCAAGCCCGTCGCCATCTGCAGGTTGAAGAGAGTCGCCTCCGACCTGCGCGACGACATAACCGACCGCCTCCCCACTGCGCCGGACCAGAAGAACGGCAAGCGCGTTGCGCTCATCGGCGCCGGTCCGGCCTCACTGACCGTCGCGAACGACCTCATGCCGCTCGGCTACGAGTGCGTGATTTTCGAGCAGTACCCGCAGGCCGGCGGCTTGATGCGCTTCAATATTCCCGCCTTCCGCCTTCCCGCCTCGGTGCTCGACGAAGAGTGCGACTACATCATTCGTATGGGCGTCGACGTCCGCTACAACACGCCCGTTACGAGCATGAAGGCGTTGCTCGATGACGGATTTGATGCCGTCTTCGTGGGTAGCGGCGCGCCGAAGGGCAAGGAACTCGATATCCCGGGCCGCCACGACGGCGACGCAAAGGACAAGGTTCACATCGGCATCGAGTGGCTCGGCTCGGTCCACTTTGGTCACATAGAAAAGATCGAGCGGCGCGTCCTCATCATCGGCGTGGGCAATACGGCGATGGACTGCTGCCGCACGTCAAAACGCCTGGGCGCGACGGACGTGAAGGTGATCGCGCGACGGTCGCGTCCATACTTCAAGGCGTCGCCGTGGGAGCTCGAGGACGCCGAGGAAGAACTCGTCGAAATCGTCGAGAATCATGCGCCGAAGCGATTCCTCCATGAGAACGGGACGCTCAGCGGGATGGAGTTCGAGCAACTCACATGGACCGACTCCGGCAACGGCAAGCAGAAAAGCGAAGTGACCGGCACGGTGATCATTCCCTGCGACGCGGTGATTCTCGCCATCGGCCAGGATAACGCGTTCCCGTGGGTCGAACGCGACATCGGCATCGCATTCGACGAGCACAGCATGCCCGTGGTGGACAAGGCCACCATGCAGAGTTCGCGTGAGGGCGTCTTTTTTGGCGGCGACGCGGCCTGGGGGCCCCAGAACATCATCTGGGCCGTCGAGCACGGTCACCAGGCCGCGATCTCGATTCATCAGCACTGCCAGCGTCGTCCGATATCTGATCGCCCGCCCGAGCGCATGAACCTCGTCAGCGCCAAGGTCGGGATGCACGCGTGGAGCTACAGCAACGACTACAACCCCTCGGCGCGCGCGAAGATGACGCACGAGGAGCTGGTCAAGCGCTTCTCCGCCGTGAGCGTCGAGGTCGAGCTCGGATTCACGCCCGAGCAGACCGCGCGCGAAGTGGAACGCTGCCTCAACTGTGACATGGAAACGCACTTCACGGAGAAGCTCTGCATCGAGTGCGATGCCTGTGTGGACGTATGCCCCGTGAACTGCCTCACCATCACGCAGAACGGCGACGAACCCGACCTGCGCACCCGTCTCATGGCCCCCGCCCTCAACCCCGGACAGGATATCTACGTCTCCGGCACACTCCCCCAGACGAAGCGCGTGATGGTGAAGGACGAAGATGTGTGCCTGCACTGCGGACTCTGTGCGGAACGCTGTCCCACAGCGGCGTGGGAAATGAAGCAGTTTGAACTCGTGATTCCGTATGCATTTGCGCGGTCGACTGTCGAGAGTCGAGAGTTGAGTGTTTCAAGTCGAGGGACGTGAGGCATGGAAAAACTCATGACTCATGCCTCCAGTCTCACGTCAGAGAACTCTCAACTCTCGACTGGAAACTCTCGACTGCCCCTGAACGATTTTTCATTTAAAATCGCAACCGTTAATGGCACCGGCTCCGCCAGTGCCAACAATCTCCTCATGCAGTCGATCTTCCGCATGGGGATTCCCGTCTCGGGCAAGAATATCTTCCCGTCGAACATCCAGGGGCTTCCCACCTGGTATGAGATCCGCGTGAGCAAGGACGGTTACACGGCGCGGCCCTCGGACATTGATCTCGTCGTCGCGCTGAACACCGAGACATATGCCAAGGACGTCGCGACGGTGCGGCCCGGCGGCTACCTGCTGTACGACTCCTCGTGGCCACTCGACGCGGACCTCGTCCGCAACGACATCACGATCCTTGGGGTGCCCTTCGGCAAGATGTGCGTCGAGGCGTTCGAGAAGGACCGCGACCGGACGCTGCTCCGCAACATCGCGTATGTTGGCGCCCTGGCGGGACTGCTCGAGATCGACATGGATGTGATCCACGAGGCACTCACCGAAAAGTTCAGCAAGAAGAAGGCCCTGCTCGAGGCAAACTTCCGCGCCATTCGCCTGGGCTATGAGTACGCCAGGGCGCACTTCGAGTGCCCGCTGCCCTTCCGCCTTGCCCGGATGCACGAGAACGCGAACTCCGTCCTGATGGACGGCAACACCGCCTCGGCGCTCGGGGCCGTGTATGCGGGCGCTACGGTCGGCGCATGGTATCCCATCACGCCGGCGACGTCGTTGATGGAGGCGTTCAAGGAGTTCTGCGAGAAGTTCCGCGTGGACAAGGCCACGGGCGAGCGAAAGTTCTGCATCATCCAGGCGGAGGACGAACTCTCGGCGGCGGGCATCGTGATCGGCGCATGCTGGGCAGGCGCGCGCGCCTTCACGTCGACCGCCGGCCCCGGGATCTCGCTGATGCAGGAGTTCATCGGGCTCGCCTATTACACTGAGACGCCGGCGGTCTTCTTCGACGTCCAGCGTGCCGGCCCCTCCACCGGCATGCCGACGCGCACGCAGCAGGGCGACCTGCTGTCGATTGCGTACGCATCGCACGGCGACACCAAACACATCATGCTTTTTCCCGCGAATCCTGAAGAGTGCTTCTACGCCGCGGCACGGGCGTTCGACCTGGCGGAACGGTTCCAGACGCCGGTGTTCGTGGTGAGCGACCTCGACATCGGAATGAACGACTGGATGTGCAAGCGCTTGCAATGGGACGACAGCTATCGGCCGGACCGCGGCAAGGTGCTTGGCGCCGCGGAGCTCGACAAGATCGGCAAGTTCTCCCGCTATCTGGACGTTGACGGCGACGGCATTGCCGCGCGCACACTGCCAGGACTCAGCGCAAAGGGCGCCTTTTTCACCCGCGGATCGGGGCATGACAAGTACGGGGCGTATACGGAAGAGGCGCCCGCGTACCAGGACGTGCTCGACCGAATCGCGCGGAAGATCGCCGGCGCAGCCAGCGCAGTACCTGCTCCCCAGATTCATGGGCCGGAGGGGGCCGAGATCGGCATCGTCTCGCTCGGCGGCTGCCACGCCGCCGTGCTCGAGGCGCTGGACCGGTTGCGGGAACAGGGCGTGGCGGCGGAGTACATGCGCATCCGGGGCTTCCCGTTTGACCAGCCGGTGACGGATTTCCTGAACTCGCACGAGACCATTTTCGTGGTGGAGCAGAACCGCGATGCCCAGCTTCGCTCGCTCCTCGCGATCGAGACGGGCATGCCGCGCGACCGGATGACGCCGGTGCTCGACTACGGCGGGCTGCCGCTTACCGCGCGCGCGGTGGTGGATGCGGTAACGACGCACGCGCGCAAGCGCGACGGAGTGGCAGTATGACGTCCATCGCCAAGCCGCCGGTCCGGCATCCCGGTCTCAGGAAGAACGCACTCGGCCTCACCACGCGGGATTACGAAGGCGCGATGAGCACGCTCTGCGCCGGATGCGGACACGACTCCGTGACGGCCGCCCTCATTCAGGCATTCTGGGAGCTGGATGTGCCGCCGCACCGGGCGGCCAAGATGAGCGGCATCGGCTGCTCGTCGAAGACCACAGCATACTTCATGAAGCAGTCGCACGGCTTCAACTCCGTGCACGGGCGCATGCCCTCGGTGGCAAGCGGCGCGAACGGCGCGAATCGCAATCTCGTCTACATCGGCATATCGGGGGACGGAGACTCACTGTCCATCGGGCTCGGCCAGCTGTGCCACGCCATCCGCCGCAACGTGAACATGCTGTACGTGCTCGAAAACAACGGCGTCTACGGACTCACCAAGGGGCAGTTTTCAGCGTCGTCCGACGTGGGATCAACATCCAAGCGCGGTGAGGCCAACATGCAGCCGCCGATTGATCCGGTACTGCTCGCGCTCACGCTGGGCGCGACATTCGTCGCGCGCGGATTCTCGGGCGACAAGCCGCAGCTCGTGCCGATCGTCAAGGCCGGCCTCACACACAGCGGATTCGCCATGCTCGACGTGATTTCGCCCTGCGTTTCGTTCAACGACCACGAGGGATCCACCAAGAGCTACAAGTACACCCGCGAGCACGAGGTGGAGATGGCGTCGGTGGATTTCGTGCCGTTGCGCAAGGAGATCACCGTTCCCGAGACCGGTGATCTGACGACGGCCGTCACGATGCACGATGGCAGCGTGGTGCGATTCCGGAAGACGGGCGAGGACTACGATCCTACCAACCGCGAAAGCGCATATGAGCACGTGCGTGCATGCCAGAAACGCGGTGAGGTGGCGACTGGGCTTCTGTTCATCGATGAGCACGGCGAGGACATGCACGCGCTGAACAAGACCGTGGCGCAGCCGCTATGCGAGCTTCCATTCGAGGCGCTCTGCCCGGGGAGCAAGGCGCTCAGCGCGCTCATGGAGGACTATCGCTAGTCGGCGCGAAGCGCCTCCATCGGATTCACCCGCTTTGCCCTGACGGTCCCCGCCGAGCGCCATCCCCGCCCCGCTTATCGCCAAACGTTCCCGGCTGTTTACCAGGCCTTCCCCGGCCTGATCACCCTGCGCCCCATGGAGAGACGAGGCGTCCCGCGGGATTCCGGCAGGCCAGGGCGCAATCGAGGCCTGACAACCTGGAATCGCCGTCCCTTCCGGACGGATCGAGGAACGAGCGTTTGTAATCGTCGTTCCTTCCCCGCGAATGCTGAACCGCGCACTTGTAATCGCCTCGAGTTCCGCGGGAATGCCGGTCAGTTCCGCCGCCGCGCACGTAAGTGCCGACGGGTCCGCCCAAGGTTCCGCCCTGTCCGCCCGAGGTGCCGAGGACGGGCACGAAGCTTTCGCGAACTCAAAGGGCAACTTCCGCGAGTCCGCACGCAAGCTTCGCCGACCCGCTGGAGCGTTCCGCGAATACGCATCTTGGTTACGCGAACTCCACAGAAGGTTCCGCCGGCTCACAGGCAAGTGCCGGGTAGCATCATGCAACTACCGCGAACTCGCACGAGACCTCCGACGATCCACAGGCGCCTTCCGGTCACGTCGCCCGAACTTCCGACCCTGCCGCCTCAACTTCCGGGTATCCGCACCGGGAATCCGCGGACACAACTGTCAAAACCCTCGTGTCCGTTGTTGAAAACCGTGCCCTGCATGCCCCCAATCGAAGCCGGAAGCAGTGGCAGACCCTCCTCAGTCGCCGCGCAATGCCACCACCGGATCAACCCGCCCCGCCCGGCGCGCCGGCAACCAACTCGCCACAGCCGCCACGCCTATCAGCACCGCCGTCATCCCGACGAACGTCAGCGGATCGCTCGGCTGCACACCGAAAAGCACACCCGACAGAAACCGCCCAAGCGCGAGCGCACCAGCAAGGCCGATCACCGCGCCTGCCGCTGTCAATGTGAGGCCTCTCCGCACGATCATGCGTGAAACTCCCCCTGGCGATGCGCCGAGCGCAATGCGGACGCCAATTGCCCGCTGGCGCTGGTTCACCAGGTACGCCAGCACGCCGTAGATGCCGAGCGACCCGAGCACCAAACCCAGCACGCCGAAGACACCGAGCAGAACCGTCAGGAGTCGCGGCCGCGCGACGGCTCCGCTCACGACATCGTCGAATGTGAAGATGGCGGTGATGGGCTGGTCCCTGTCGAGCGACCATATCGCGCTGCGCATCGCCCGGGCCGTGGCGAGCGCATCGCCCTGCGTGCGGGCCACGAGCGTGGTCTTCACGCGTGAGTTGAAGAGGTTGTTCACGTAGATGGTGGGCGCGGCGGGCTCGTCCATTGCGGACTGCCGGATGTCGCCGACCACCCCCACGATCTGTGCTCCAGCCTGCGCACTGACCTGCCCGCCGAAGAGCAATGTCTTGCCGACTGCGGTCTGGCCGGGAAAGTACTTCTTTGCGAGCGCAGCGTTGACGACCACCGGGACGATCCCGCCTGGCCGGTCCTCCGGTGCGAATTCCCTGCCAGCGATCATCGGCGCGCCAATCGTGTTGAAATAGCCGTCGCTGATGAACATGAACGTGGCCCCGAGCCGTTGTTCGCCGGGCTTGAGTGTCATGCCGGGCAGCAGGAACCCGCTGCTCTCGCCCGAGCCGCGAAATGGAGCGTCCCGCACCGCTCCGGCAGCGATCACTCCGGGAACCGTGCGGACTTTCTCAATCACCTCGTGATAGAACTGCGTGTAGTTCGGGTGCCGCGAGGTGCTGATGGTGAACATCACCGCGACGAGATGATCGGGGCGGAATCCGGCGTCGACGTTGAGGAGTCGCACGAGGCTCTTCGTCATGAGCCCCGCGCCCACGGCGAGCATCGCGGCGAGCGCGACCTGCGCGATCACGAGGCCGTTGCGCAGCCGGTAGCCGGCACTCCCGGCCATCCCGCGTCCCCCCTCGCGAAGGGCGCCCTGCAGGCGCGGCGACGACGCGCGCAGCGCCGGAACGAGGCCGAACACCAGCCCCGTGACGACGGAGAGGCCGAGTGCAAAGGCGAGCACGGTGCCATCGATGCGCACATCCTGCCCGCGCGGCAACTGCCCGGCGCTTAATACCAGCAATGCCGCGACCCCGCCGCGCGCCACGAGGAGCCCGGCCACACCACCCGCAAGCGCCAGGATGACGCTCTCCGTCAGCAGCTGGCGCACCACGCGCCCGCGCCCCGCACCCAGGGCCAGACGAACGGTGATCTCCCGTTCGCGGACCGACGCGCGCGCGAGCAGCAGGTTGGCGACGTTCACGCACGCCATCAACAGGACGAACACCACGGCGCCGAGCAGCACCAGCAATCCGGTGCGCACCTTGCCGGTGATGGACTCCTGCAGGGACATCACCGTCGCTGCCGCATACGATCCGTCGTCGTCCGGGTACTGCCGCGCGAGGCGCCCGGCGATGAGGTTCATTTCCGCCTGCGCCTCGGCCAGTGTCACTCCCGGCTTCATGCGTGCGAACGCGCCGAGCACTCGCACGGGACGAATGTGCGGAATCGCGTCGTCCGGTATGGATGAATACGGAATCCATAGCTCGACGCTGCGGTCGGGAAAGGTGAATGAGGGCGGCATCACGCCGAGTACCTGATAGGGTTCCCCGCCCAGTATGATCTTCGACCCGACGACGGAACGCTGGCCGCCGAACTGGCGGACCCAGAAGCCGTGTGAGAGCATGGCGACGCGGTCGTTGCCGCCGCGCGCCATCTCTCCCTCGTTCGGCACCCTCCCCTCCAGCGCGCCCACCCCCAGCGTCGTGAAGAACCCCGGCGTGACGAAGGCCGCGGAGATTCGCTGCGGATCGCCCGCACCCGTGAGATCCACACCGCTCGCACCATCCTGGTAGAAGTACGCGCCGATGTCGGCGAGCTTCTGCCGCTGTGCGCGCCAGTCGTCAACGTCGAGCACCGAGGCCGGAACCTGAAGGCTGTTCGCCCCCTTGTTGGCCGACCAGATGCGCACGAGCTGCTCTGCGTGCGGAAACGGAAGCGGCCGGAGGAGCACGCCGTTCACGACGGAAAAGATCGCCGTGTTGGCGCCGATGCCCAGCGCCAGCGTCACCACCGCGGTGATCGTAAACGCGGGCGACGTGCGGAGTTTTCTCAGCGCGTACGTGATGTCCTGCCGCAGATCGTCCATGTAGTCCCTCCGCCGCCTGGCGGCCTCGGTGTCCCTGTCCAGCGCGTTGATATACCGGCGCGCGTCATCCACGTCGCCGAACTCGCGCGTGGCCTGTGCGCGCGCCGTGTCCGCTGCGAGGCCGCCGGCGATGAGCGCCTCGGTGCGCGCGTCAATGTGAAAGCGCAGTTCGGCGTCCACGTCAGCACGGATGTCCCTCGCCCGGCGCCACGGGAACCGGAACAGCCGGCGCATCACGCCGGCTCCAGCACCTCGAATACCGCCGCAGCATAGCGGCGCCAGGCGGACTCCTCGGCTTTGAGCTGTTTCCGCCCGCGCGCGGTGAGGCTGTAGTAGCGCGCACGCCGGTTGTTCTCCGAGAGGCCCCACTCGGCGTCGACGCAGCCGGTGTGCTCGAGGCGGTGCAGCGCCTTGTACAGCGGCGCGTCCTCTATCTCGAGCGTCCCGTCGGTGCGTTCGCGAATCCAGCGCGACACGGCGTAGCCGTGCATCGCGTTCCACGCGAGCGTACGCAGGATGAGCACGTCCAGCGTACCTTGCATCAGGTCCATCGGCTTTGCCGCCATCGATGCCACCTCGCTCCCCTTACCAAGTAAGGTGAAGGTGCGGCGCGGACTTGCCGAAGTCAAGCGCCGAAGTCAAGCGCCGACGTCAAGCGCCGACGTCAAGCGCCGACGTCAGGCGCCCGGGGTCAGGCGGAAGCGTCCCGATCCAGACTGGCCCGCTACTCAATCAGGCGCCCGAAGTCAGGGAACAGACGCGAGCAGACGGCCGACGTCAGCGATGGTACGGGCCTCGTTGTCCGTCTCCAGCAGGCGGGCCAGGAACCCCGTGACATTCGCAACCGAAAATGACGCACCGGACAGATTCCGTTCACGCGGAACACCTGGAATGGGGCGCGGGTACCCCGACGCGCGGAACGATGGGTGTGCGGACTCATCGAGTCGCACGGCTATTTCATAGCGCTCCAGCTTCCAGTCCAGAAGGACCCCTGCCACGCCTGGCAACGATCCGGGAAGCCACCGGACTCCGTCTGATTCGGCGGCAGACACCACGATGGCGCCGCGGGACGCCGCGTGCGCGATGGCGGCCAGAAGCAGCTCTTCCCGCTCCTGAATCCGGGTGCCGAGACTCAGGTTGATCAAGCGAACCCCCTCGTCCGCGGCCCACGTGATGCCGCGCGCGAGTGCCTCGGCGCTTGTCGAAAGCGCGCGATCGAAGACTTTCACCGACATGAGTTCGCTCGCCGGGGCCTTTTCGCGAATCACCGCTGCGACCGCGGTGCCGTGCCCAAGGCGGTCGAGCACGTCGTCCGCATGAATGCCTGCGTCCACGCGCACGCTCTGCGCCACCGCGCCGACGTGCGGGTGCCCTGCGGTGACGCCGCTATCGATCACGGCCACGCGGACATCGTGCCCGGTTCGCCCGGCAAAGGGCGGCCGGTCGATGGTGAACCGCACGACGTTCATGCGGTGGGTTGCTGCGCACCGAACAGCGTCACAAATGCCTCTCCGCGCTGCAACAGCGTCTCAGCGCTGCCCTCTTCCACGATACGGCCCCTGTCGAGTACCACGATGCGCTCCGCCCTGCGAGCCAGCTCCAGCCTGTGCGTAATGACAATCGTCGTGCGGCCGCGCATCACCGCCTCGTATCCCGATACCACCTGCGCCTCGGTGGCCGGATCGAGGGCTCCGGTGGCCTCGTCGAGCACGAGTACTGCAGGATTCGCGAGAAATGCGCGCGCGATGGCGAGTCGCTGCCGCTCACCCGCGGAGAGTGCCCGCCCGCGCTCACCGACTGATGTGGTGATTCCGTCCGGCATGCGGGCGAGGAGATCGCCGAGCCCGGCTGCCCGGGCGGCCTCGAGCACGTCGGCGTCCGGGGCATCAGGACGCGCATAGCGAATGTTCTCCCCGATAGTCGCGTTGAACACGAACGGTTCCTGGTCCACCACCACCATATGGCGGCGCAGGTCGGCCAGGCGCAGACTCTTCACATCATGGCCGTCGAGCGTGATACGACCCGAGTCCGGGTCGAGCTGCCTCACGAGCAGATCGGCGATGGTGGATTTCCCCTCGCCACTCCGCCCCACGAGCGCCACGCGTTCGCCCGCGCGCACCGAAATCCGCACGCGATCGAGCACCGGTGCGCCACGATCGAACGCGAAGGTGACATCGTCGAACTCCACCGCTCCGACGGCCATGTCGAGTGCCACCGCCGCTGCGGATTCGACTACCTCCGGTGGCGTGTCGAGAATCTCGTGCACCCGCCGCAGTGACACGCGCGCGGTCGCGAGGCTCGAATAGAGCCCCATCATGCCCTGGATGGGGCCGAGCAGGCGCATCTGGTAGGCGACGAACGCCACCAGCGTGCCCATGGTGATAGCGCCGTTGATCACCCGGTATCCGCCGACGAGAAAAACCGCCGCGCTTCCGAGCGAGAGCAGCAAGCCCGGGATGCCGCCGGACAGGTAGGTCAGCCGCCGCATTCTCATGAGCGATTCTACAAAGGCGTCGTTGTGCTGGCGGAACCGCCCAATCTCGCGCTCCTGCGCATTGAGAGAGACCACGAGCTTCATGCCAAGCAATGTCTCGATGAGGAACGACCCAATGCCGGCGCTCCGGTCGCGCATGTCGGCAACCGCGCGCTCCAGCCGGCTGCGGAACTTCACGAGCGCCCAGAGCGACAGCGGCAGCAGCGCAATGCTCACCGCAAAGAGCACGGGATCGAGGGAGAGCAGGATCGCGACAGTGCCCACGAGGAACACCACATTGCCTACCCACGCCAGGGCGATCTCCGCCGCCACGCGCTGGATTTCGCCGATGTCACTGTTGATGCGCGACGCGATCTGGCCCAGCGGTGTGCGAGCATAGAACCGGGGCGAGAGCCGCTGCAGATGCCGGAAGAGCGCCAGCCGCATGTCGAACAGGATGTTGGCGGAGACGCGGGTGTATTGCAGGCCGCTCACCACGTTCAGCGCGAAGCTGGCGAGCGTCAGCCCGAAGAACGCCGCAACGATGCGCAGCAGCGCGTCCGGATCGCGGCCAAGAAGGGCGACATCGATGAGCGACCGCGACAGCAGCGGGAGGTACAGCGACAGGACCGTGCCCAGCAGGGATAGCCCGAGCACGAGCAGAAGCGGCCGCCAGTACGGCGCGACGTAGCGGAGGGCGCGTCGGAGGTCCTGGGTCTGCACTCCGGGAGCGCCTGTCACCCTGGGCGCAGCGGGCCGCGCGCTAGTTCCCCGAGCCCGGCAGGCGCGCGGGGATCAGCACGAAGTTCGTCATGTCGGCGCCCAATTCCACCGTTCGAACGTGCCCGAACGTGGCGGTATCGTAGACGTCTATCGTGTTGCCCGCGGTGTGAATGTAGAGCGACTCGCCATTGGAGCTGACTGACAGTCCCATGCGTGAACGTCCCTTGAACTCGATTTTGCCGAGCACGCGCCGGTTCTCGAGGTCGAACGTCCAGAAATGATAGTTGCCCACTTCGCTCTGGAGTCCGTAGGCGCGCTTCTTGTCCGGCGCGAGCCGGAAACTCACCGGCGCGCTGGGACCGAGCTGGTAGTAGTCCACCGACTTGTTCACCAGGTCCACGCGCGCGACTCCCATCATGGTACGCCTGTTCACCGGGTCCGTGGCGCGGAACAATCCGGTGTAGAAGCCCGGTTCCTCGTAGATGTCGTTCGGAAAGCCGAAGTTGAGCCGCCCCATTCCGGCATCTTCCATTTGCGTGCGCGAGAGCTCCCACCGGTCCACTTCCTTCAACGTCTTGCTGTCGTAGATCAGGATGTCGTCGGTCGTGAAGAAATAGAGCAGGGCGCCGTTCGGCGAAAACAGGATGGACGCAAACTCGCGCTCTTCACCCTTGGGCCACGGAATGGTGTCGGTGACCATGCGTTTCTCGAGATCATACTTCAGCAGGGTGGGTTTTCCGATTTCGTACCGGTCCAGCTTTTTCGCATAGGTCTTCACGAGGAGCACGGCGAACCGCTCCTTCGGATCCACGTTGATTCCGCCGATCCGCACCTTCATCGCCGGCGTCGAGAGCGTGAAGACGCCGCGTGATTTCTTCGACGCGAGGTCGATGATCTCCACGCTCTCGAGATGCGGATCGAGCACGTAGAACTTCTTTTTGTCGAAGGACGGGATCATCGCATAGGGAATGCCGACGGCGCTCGGAATGGTATCGCGCACCGTGAGCGTGGCTTCGTCAACCACGAGAATGTTCTTCGCGTACGTGCCGACGTAGATGGTGCCGTCGGCGGCGTGCTTCTGCGCCGAACTTTTCTGCGGCGCCAGGATCAGCAACACGGCCAGGCCGCCGAGGACGGCCGTAGCACCCGGGGCGCGCGAGGGAGAGATTCTGCGACTCACGGGAAGATGAGGTCGATCTTGCGCCAGTCTTTCTGTGCCGAGGCACACTTGCCCGTCCAGTCCGGCGCATGATTGTAGAGGTCGGGCACGTGCGCCGGCCAGAAGCACGTGATGTGGCAGTCGAACAGGTCGCGCTCCACCGGTTGACAGAGCCCCGCCGTGCCGCCAAGGCTGTCCACCTCCCAGCCAGGCGAGAAGACGAACGAGCAGCCGAGCGGCACATGCGGACCCTGCGGCTGCAGCGGCCCGCCCGGTCCCTGCAACGCGACGACATCCTGTTCCGGATTCAGCGCGTCAATCCGCCGCGCCTTCTGATTGATAGCCCGCATGAAACGCCCTTCCCCGTTTGAGTTTCCTTCGCGCTCGCTCTGTCAGGACCCTCACCTCTCGTCTCCCAACTCTCGACCCACAAACTCTCAACGCTCGACTCTCGACTCTCGCCTGCCTCAATCAAACTGGGCGAGAAACTCCGGCTTCTTTTCGGCCAGCGCACCGTACACTTCGAGACACGTGTTCGTCCAGCTCCGAATCCAGTCGCAGTAGTGCAGGTTCGGCTTTTCGGTGGACCCGTACCGCGTGTTCGCCTCGTGATAGCACCCGCCCGCGCACAGGGGCCGTGCCCAGCACGTCGCGCAGTCGGTCTTGTTGGCGATGTGGTGGCGCGTCAGATAATCGTCCTGCTTCTCGCGATCGACCCCTTCGGTAACAGAACCCAGCTTGTGCGAATTGCTTCCAGCAAAGCGGTGGCATAGCGCCACGTCGCCGTCGGTCGCCACGCCCATGAGCCCGAGACCCGCTCCGCAGGGGTAGGCCTTGCTCATCCCCTTGTGGATCTCCTCGAGCGTGTCGCGCACGTTGGAGAATCCGTGCCGTTTGCCTGCCATCGCGTGCTGGAGGTACTCCTGTGCGAGGAGCTCGAACTGGGCGAGCATCGCGAAGAATCCTTCATCCTGAATGGCATAGTCGCGCTGCCACGACGTCGTGACCGGCGCAAAGCCCACTTCATAGAAGCCGAGCTCCTCGAACAGATGCCGGTAGATGCCGACCACGTCGAGATTCTGCCTGGTGAGCGTCACGCGCGCGCCGACAGGGCGCCGGCGGTGGCGCGCAAGAAGCTGCTTGATGTTGGGCAGGATGACGTCGTAGCTCCCCATGCCGTTGCTGAAGGTGCGAAAGCGATCCTGCTGCTCACGTCCGCCGTCAATGGACACTGTCACGCCGACATCGTTCTCGACGAGCCAGTCGATGACTTCATCGCGGAGCAGCGTGGCGTTGGTCGTCAGGCTCGTGTCGACCCGCTTGCCGAGGACCGCCGCGCGCGCATTGGCGTAGGCCAGTGCCGACTTGAGCACCTTGAAGTTGAGGAGCGTCTCGCCGCCAAAAAAGGTGAGATGCACCACCGGCGAATCACCCGACTCGGCGAACATGAAGTCAACGCTCTGCCGTGCCGTCTCCTCTGTCATGAAGCGCGGCTTCGTGCTGGCCTCGACGATCTTGTCGTCGCCGTACTCATAGCAGTAGGTGCACGACAGGTTGCACTTGCTCGTCACGTTCACCACCAGCGTGGTGAGCGGAATGCGCTTCCGCGGGGGCTCGGCGCGGGGAACATACACGGGCTCGGCCACCATTTTGACGGCGCGCACCCGGACCAGGTCCTCGATGGACGCACGCACCCCGGCGCTGGGAAAGCGCGTGCTGAGTGAGTCCGCGAGTGCCGTGGCGCCGACGTCGCGATCACCGATCTCGTCGAGGACCGCTTGCGAAGTCTCGTCCAGCCGATAGACCGCCGCTGAGGGCACGAGATAGAGGAACGGCGCGCCTGCGGCCTGAAACGAATGATATTCGCCGCGGCGCAGGAGCTTCATTTCGTCGTTCTCGTGGCGGTCATGGGATCCCACTTGATGTACAGCGGCACCGTGACGACGAGCTGCGCCCTCGCCCTGAGCGGTCGCGCACCCTTTTCCGCTGGCTGGTAGGTGGCCACTACCCAGACGTCGCCAACGTTGTTGCGGTTGCCGCTGCGCTGGGGGTTGGGGCCGTCGACATTGGGCGTGAAGAGACCGTGCTGGTCGACCTTCCCCACGAACTTCAGGTCGTCATCGTCGTATGTGACTCCGTACTCCTCGAGGCTCCATGTAGCGTCCACGAGGCCGATCTCGATATCGTCATCCGTATCCGGCTTGCCGTCGGGGCCGTTGTTCCAGGCAACCGCTTCGAACTGCTGAAACTGTTTTGGAAAGTTGTTGCCGCCCACACGCGCCAGGCCGGCGAGCGGCGTGACCTTGATACGGCTGATCTTGTCGTACACGACCAGACCGGAGCGCAGCGCTGCGCCGGCCACAAAGAGGTCGCGTGCGCCGATTGTTGCTGCGGAGTCAACGCTCACGCGAACCGTGATCGAATCCGGCGTGGAGCGCACCACGCGCTCGACCCTGATGCCCGGACCGAGATCGACGCTCGATGCCTGGACGTCGCGCGGAAAATTCGCGCCGAGGATTGTCAGCTCCTGCGCGCGCGCCGCCGTGTGCAGTCCGCGTTGCGACACGCCAGCGAGCACCGTGTTGGCGCCCAGGCGCGTGAGCGAGACATCCATGCCGAACTCGTCGTAGCCGCCCTTGAACCACCGGCCCGACATCTCCTGCCATCCCGGCTCGACGAACATCACCTCGCGCCATGAATCGTCGGGGCCGCTGCCCCCTTCGGACGAGCGGCCGCGCCACTGGAACCCCGTGTAGACGATGGACTTTCCGTCACGCGTCACCATCCTGCCGTCCCTGGCGTAGCGATAGGTGGCATGCGTGGTGAACTCGTCGTCGGTTCCGGGCGCTTTGGCGATGATGACGCGACCATAGAATGCACCTCGGCCCGGTTCCGTGCCCGACATGAGCCACGTGCCCTCGAGGTGGGGCGCGCGCATGGATGCGGACCACGCCGCCCATTCCGTTGTGCGAAGCGGAAACACCTTCGCGAGGTGGCTAATGGCGGCGTCCATCGGGTGCGGCGCACCGGCACTGTCCGGGGGAGGCGGCCCGCCGCGCCGGAAGGCCTGGAAATCTGCGTCTGGATAGAGGGCGCGGTGTGTCGCAACGAGCAGCTCCCACTCGTCGCGCGTACGACGCTCCGTGATCACGCGGCCCATCGAGTGGCAGGCGCGGCAGACGCGTTCCGTGGGCACGTCGGCGGTGTAGCGGTATTCGATCAGCCGGCGTTCGGCTTCGAATCGGCCGGGCCGAACCTCCGCGGGCGCGAGTCCCTGCTGGTTCGAGAGGTAGCGCAGGATTCCGCGCGCGACCCCCGGATCAACTCGCACCTTGTTGAGCGTCACCATCCGGCGAATCGACGTCTCCCAGCCTTCGGGCGTCTTTCGCTCGAACGACAGCCGTTGCATTATGCCCGCGGAGTCGCTGTGATGGCAGCTGGCGCAGTGGGCGATGACGGCCTGGTCGTGGATGGGGAAGCCCCGCGTCGTGTCCTTGGATGCGTTGGGTCGGGGGGCTTGCGCCCGGAGCGCGGCCACCGAGGAACAGAGAGCCAGCAACGCGACGACGCGCGAGCGACAGCTGATCATTCGCCAGCTTACCTCCGGTGGAAAAGGCTGTCAAGCAAACGCGAGCATCCCTTTTCCGACCAGCACGGAAAGCGCGCCAAGAAAATCCGGAAGCGGTGCGGGCGGCGCGGCGCGATTGTACGCGTCGAAGAGATCGGGCACCTGGTCGTGTTCGCGCGCAAGCGCCGCCATGGTCACGAGGTCCACGCTTCGAATGAAACGTATGCCGCGTTCGAACGCCGGCACGGCGAGATGTTCCTCCACCACGATCACATTGCCCCGAACGATGGCCTTGTGCACGCGGCGGAGTGCCGATGTCTCTCGCAGAGTGATGGAGGCGCGCTGCTTCAGCTCCTGGAGGGCGTGGAGCACATCGGGATCGGCGCGCAGTACGGCGAGGTCGGGCTCATCGGCGGCCGCGCTTTCGTCCGGGTCGGCGCGATCGAGCCAGAAGCTCTTTTCCCCCGCGTGAGTGGTCAAGGCTTCGCGCGCGAGGGCGGCGAACCGGGTGCGCATGCCGTCGTACATGGCGCGTTCGCGCGATTCGTAGAGTGCGAGCGCCGGCTCGAGCAGCGCAGGTGCCGAGAGACACGAGTGGGTGACGACCGCCGCGAGCCACGCCGAGGCCAGAGCCTTCTTCACACCATACGACGAGAGGGGATCCACAAAGGAGGCCGCATCGCCGACAAGCAGGAGACCACTTTCGCCTGCGCGGATCGCAGCGTACGACGAGGCATCGCGCGCGAAGAGCGGCTCGACGAGCTGAGTTCCCTCGACCAGGCGCCGCAGGCCTATCGTTTTGTTCAGTTCCCCGTGGTACGTAGCAGCGAGGCCCTGCCGGTTTGCCACCGCCGTGAGCGACGGGTCCACCATGGCCGTCACGAACCGGCGATGCAGCGAGACCGGAACCGACCACGCCCACCCGCCCTCGTAACTCTCCACCAGCGTGTGTGTCTGGTCGTCGATTGGCCAAGCGCCCGCGCGTTCCCAGATGCCGGCAATCGCCATGGTTCGCGAGCCAGGCTCCGTTCGTCGCATCCCCTGGCGCGCAACGAGGCCCGCGCGTCCGGTGCAATCGAGCACCCACCGCGAGGCGATTTCGTGGCGTTCGTCTCCTTCATCGTATGTAACCATGCCAGAACCGTCGCCAGAGCGATCGCCGCGAACTTCGCGCACCGCGGCGTTGCCGCGAACGATTGCACCGGCCGAGGCTGCCTGATCGAGAAGCACTCGGTCGAACACGTCGCGCGCGACCTGATAGCCGTAGCGGCCGCCGCCGAAACGTTCCACACGCTCCTCGCCGGTGCCCCAGCGTACTGTGTTTCCGGTGGACTGCAGGAATCCCGCGGTCTCGATCGCCTGGCGCGCGCCGATTCGGTCGAAGAGCTTGTCGCAACTTGGCGGAAGTGATTCGCCAAGTGCGGGCTGCGCGCCCGGGCGAGTGAGCAATACAACCTCGTGTCCCCACGTGGCGAGGAGCCGCGCCGCCGACGCGCCCGCCGGCCCGCCTCCAACCACGACGACGTCGACCGCGTCGGGGAGGTGACCCGGGGAAGGCAGAAGGGAGCGCATACGTTAGTGTGGTTGGGACCCAGTCAGGCTCTTGATGTACCCGCGTTCACCCGCGTGGACCCGGGGCGAATGCTTTTCCTTTGGCCGCGCGCGAGGGCGTCGAAGTGGCTTGGCGCCATCCGACGCTGGATGTTGCAGACTTCAGACAATGCGCCCACTCTTGAATGGTCCATGCCGCGACAACGTCTTGTTGAGGTGTCTTGATGAAGATCGGAAGTCGAACGATATCTGGAATAGGATGGTTGCTGGCCTCGGCTGCGCTACTTGGCGCGCCGGGCGCCTTTGCGCGCGCCCAGCCCGACATGCAGCCTACGAACAATCTGCCCAATCCCTATCGCACCATCGAAGGTTGGGCAAAGATGCCGCCAGGCCGGACCTGGGGTTCAACCAGTGCCGTGGCAATCGACAAGGACGGCACCAGTATTTGGGTCGCCGAGCGGTGCGGAGCGAATAACTGCGTCGGGTCGAATCTCGATCCCGTCCTCAAGTTCGATGCAAATGGAAATTTCGTGACGAGTTTCGGCGCAGGCATGATTCTCTCTCCGCATGGCATATTCGTCGATCGTGACGGCAACGTCTGGGTCGTCGATTGCGCCTGCACTCTGGGCGGGGGGCGCGGACGCGGCGGCGCGGGACGCGGGCCGGACAGCGCTGGGGGTGGGCGCGGCGCTCCGCCAGCGCCATCGGGCGACGCAGCCCATGGCCATCAGATCTTCAAGTTCAGCCCCAATGGCAAGCTCCTGTTGACGCTGGGCAAGCCCGGCGGTGGGCGAGATGCGGAGTTCTTCTGGCAACCGAACAACATGCTGGTCGCACCCAATGGTGAGATCTACGTCGTTACGGGTCATTCGTCCGCCCCGGGGTCAATCGCGCGCCTTTTCAAGTTTGCGAAGGACGGACAGCTCATCGCCGCGTGGGGCCAGCTGGGCAAGGAGCCCAATGACTACGATCAGCCCCACACGCTGGCTATGGATTCCAGGGGCAGGCTCTTCGTCGGGGACCGGAGCAACAATCGCATCAAGATTCTCGACCAGAACGGGCACCTGCTCGACACCTGGTACCAGTTCAGCCGGCCCAGTGGCATCTATATTGATAGTCAGGACAACATCTACGTGACCGACTCGGAATCCGGCTCGGTGAGCCCGCCCCATGGTGCGTGGAAACGTGGAATCCGGATCGGCAAGGCGACCGACGGTTCGATCAGCGCGTTCATCCCGGATTCCAACGAGAACGCGACCAACACCAGCGCGGGCGAAGGCGTAGCGGTGGATAAGAACGGCATCATATACGGAGCCGAGGTCGGGCAGAAGGCGCTCAAGCGGTACGTCAGGAACTGACATTTCGGAGCGACATATCCATGACAGTTACGTTCAAGGTCAACGGCAAACCGGCCACGGTGGACGTGGCGGACGACACGCCACTGCTCTGGGTGCTGCGCGACACCCTCGACCTCAAGGGCACGAAGTTCGGATGCGGCATCGGTCAGTGCGGTGCGTGCACCGTGCACGTGAACGGCACGCCGTTCAGGTCGTGCCAGCGCAGGATTACCAGCGTGCAAGGGGCGGACGTCGTCACCATCGAAGGCCTGTCGACCGACGGCTCGCATCCGCTGCAGCGCGCGTGGGAGGAAATCGACGTGCCGCAGTGCGGATACTGCCAGGCTGGCCAGTTGATGTCGGCCGCGGCGCTGCTCGCCAGGACACCCAATCCCACCGACACCGAGATCGACTCCGCAATGAACGGCAACATCTGCCGATGTGCGACATACCTTCGCATCCGGGCAGCCATTCACCGCGCCGCTACCATGAAAGCGGCCGATACAAACGGGTCCGGCCGGCGTGGAAGTTCCGGCGAGCCACACTCGTTGTTTGGGGAGGAACCATGACCATCTCAGCCAGGGTCGACCGCCGCCAGTTTCTCCGCGTGAGTGCCATCGCGGGGGGCGGAATCCTCTTCGCGGCTCAACTCGAATCGCTCAGCGCCGGAACAGCCTGGGCCGCGCCGCTCACCGATGACTTCGTTCCCAATGCATTCATCCGCATCATGCCCGACGGCATGGTCACCATCGTTGCCAAGAATCCGGAGATCGGGCAGGGCGTGAAGAACATGCTGCCCATGCTCATCGCCGATGAGCTGGACGTGGACTGGCAGAACGTTCGCATCGAACAGGCCCCGCTCGACACGACCAAGTTCCAGGGTCAGGTCGCCGGAGGCAGCACCGCGACGCCGACGAACTGGACGCCGATGCGCCGCGTGGGCGCGGTCGCGCGGGCGATGCTCATGACCGCCGCGGCGCAAACATGGAGCGTTCCGGAGATGGAGTGCGAGACGGTGCACGGCGTGGTCACGCATCGCGCGAGCGGCCGGAAGCTCAAGTACGGCGATCTGCTCGGCAAGGCGGCGTTGGTCACGCCGCCCGACCTCAATTCCGTTCCCCTGAAGGATCCCAAGGATTACCGGGTCATCGGCACGCCGACCCGCGGCGTCGATGTGCCGTCGATCGTACGGGGCAAGCCGCTCTATGGCATAGACGTCACGGTGCCTGGGATGCTGTACGCCACGTTCGTGAAATGCCCGGTGTTCGGCGGCAAGGCGGTGAGCGCGAATCTCGACGAGATCAAGACGCTGCCGGGCGTCAAGCACGCATTCCTTGTCGAAGGAACAACGCCCGTGACGTTCAACGGCCTGGTGTCGGGCGTCGCAATCGTCGCCGATTCATGGTGGCAGGCGCAGAGCGCGCGGAAACAACTCAAGGTCACGTGGGACGAGGGCGCGACGGCCGCGCAGAGCAGCACCGGGTTCACTGCTCAGGCCGCCGAGCTGGCGAAACAACCGGCACAACGATCGCTCCGTAAGGATGGCGCCTTCGACTCCGCGCTCGGGAGTGCAGCGAAGACCGTGGAGGCGATGTACTACTATCCGTTCATCTCTCACTCGCCGCTCGAGCCACAGAACACCACGGCGCACTTCAAGGACGGCAAGCTGACCATCTGGTCGCCGTCGCAGACGCCGGCCAACGGGCGCCGGATAGTGGCGACCGCGCTTGGTATTCCGGAAGCGGACATTGCGATCAACCTTACGCGCATTGGGGGTGGCTTCGGCCGGCGCCTGACCAATGATTACATGGCCGAAGCCGCATGGATCGCCAAGCAGATTCCCGAGCCCGTGAAGCTCCTCTGGACGCGCGACGACGACATCCAGCATGACTTCTACAGGCCGGCAGGGTGGCACTACTTCAAGGGCGGGGTAGATGCCGCAGGCAAGATCGTCGCTTGGCGCGACCACTTCGTTTCCTTTGGCGAAGGAACCAACTTCGCCAGCAGCGCTGGCATTGGCCCCAACGAGTTCCCGGGGCGTTTCATTCCCAACTATGCGCTCGACACGTCGGTGATGCCGCTCGGCGTCCCAACAGGCGCGCTCCGCGCGCCGGGAAGCAACGGGATCGCCTTCGCGGTTCAGTGTTTCCTGGATGATCTCGCTCATGCGGCTGGCAAGGATCCGGTGCAGTTCCGGCTCGATCTGCTCTCCAATACTCCGATTGTAGATCCACCGCCGCCCGCGCCGCCGGCCGGCGGAGGTCGAGGCGGCGGCGCCCCCGTCGTTTTCGATGCAGCGCGGATGCGCGGGGTGCTCCAGCTGGTCGCCGAGAAGGCGGCGTGGAACAGACAGTCGCTCCCCAGGGGAACCGGCATGGGTGTCGCGTTCCACTTCAGCCACCTCGGCTATTTCGCGGAAGTCGTACAGGCGACTGTCGCCAAGGACGGTACTCTCAAGGTGGACAAGGTCTGGGTTGCGGGCGACGTCGGCAGCCAGATCATCAACCCGCTCAACGCCGAGAACAACACGCAGGGCGCGGTCCTCGACGGGATTGCCGAGGCGCTGGCACAGGAGATCACGATCGAGAAAGGCCGCACCGTCCAGACCAACTTCAACAACTTCCAACTGCTGCGTATGAAGCAGGCGTGTCCGGTGGAGGTGCACTTCCTCAAGACGGCTAATCCGCCTACGGGACTCGGGGAGCCCGCGTTGCCGCCGGCGATTCCGGCCCTGTGCAACGCAATCTTCGCCGCCACGGGGAAGCGGGTTCGGGCGCTGCCAATATCGAAGACTGATCTGAAGTGGTCCTGAGCTGACGCTGAAGATCGTCGTGCCCGACGACTTTCCGGCGGTGCTGAGCGGTTCGCCTGCCGAACGCCAGCTCCGCACGATTGGCAACGTTACGGTGTGCACGGACCGCGGCGCCGATCGGGAACCGGAGCTGATGCGCCGCATCGGTGATGCGGACGTCGTTCTCAGCATCCGGGCCCACGCGCGCTATACGGACCGGGTTCTGGCCGGCTGCGCCCGATTGCGGTTGATCTCGATCTGGGGCACCGGCACTGACAATGTGGACCTGGCCGCGTGCCGGAGGCGACGGGTGTGCGTCACCAATACGCCCGGGGTCAACGCGAACGCGGTCGCCGAGCACACACTGGGCCTCATCCTCGCGGTTACGCGGCGAATCCCGGCGATGGACGCCGAGATTCGCGCCGGCCAGTGGCCGCGCGCTCAACTGGCGCAGCTCGAAGGCAAGACGCTCGGCCTTGTCGGACTCGGGGCGATCGGTCGCCGCGTAGCCATGCTTGCCGCGCCCTTCGGAATGCAATTGCTGGCCGCGACGACGGGCCCGGACGCCGGACGCGCCGAGGCTGTCGGAGCGAAGCACGTGCCGATCGAGGCGGTGTTGCGCGAATCGGACATCGTTAGCCTGCATCTCAGGCTCACGGATCAGACAGCCGGCATAATCAGCCGTGACCGGATCGCACTGATGCAGCCGTCGGCCTTTCTCGTGAACACCGCACGCGCCGGCCTCGTGGACCGCGAGGCGCTGGCGGAGGCACTCCGGCATGGCCGCCTCGCCGGCGCCGCGCTCGACGTGTTCCATCAGGAGCCCATCGCAGCCGATGACGAGCTGAGGAGCCTGACCAACGTGGTGCTCACGCCACACAGCGCCGGCATGACCCGGGAGGCCACAGACGCCGGCCTCCGCCGTGCCGTAGAAAACGTGGAGCATTTCCTCGCCGGAACCCCGCGCGACGTTGTGGTCGCAGCGAGTCACTAGTGGGCCCGGACTCGAGTGATGACGAATACGCGCTCATCGCGGACCTCTACGACCATGTCACGCCATATCGCGACCGCCCGGACGTCGCCTTCTACGTGGAGGCGGCCACGGAGTCGGGAGGCCCGGTTCTGGAGCTGGGTTGCGGGACGGGCCGCGTGCTCATTCCGACGGCGCGCGCGGGAGTTGAGATCGTGGGACTCGACGCATCACCCCACATGCTTGCCGTGTGTCTCAAGCGGCTCGAGGCCGAGCCTGAAGCCGTGCAATCGAGGACTGATCTTGTTGACGCCAACATGCGGGAGTTCAGCCTGCGACGGACGTTCCGCCTCGCGACGATGCCGTTCCGCCCGTTCCAGCACCTGATCACAACAGCGGACCAGCTAGCCTGCCTGGCGAGCATTCGGCGGCACCTGGCGGACGATGGTCTCCTGATCTTCGATGTCTTCAATCCGTCGCTCGATGCGCTCGTGAATCGGCCCCTGGGACAGGAACTTGACGTGGAGCCCGAGTTCTCCCTGCCCGATGGTCGTCGCGTTGTCCGTCGGCACAAGACCGTTTCTGAGGATCGCGCAAACCAGGTCAACCACCATGAGCTTGTCTATTACATCACGCACCCCCACGGGCGCCAGGAACGACTCGTCCATGCGTTTGCCTTGCGGTACATCTTTCGATTCGAGATTGAACACCTCCTTGTGCGGGCGGGGTTCGCGGTTGAACACATTTATGCGGGATTCCACAAGAGCGCGTATGGATCGGCGTACCCAGGGGAGCTGATTCTCGTGGCGAGGAAGGCGGAGGCGGAGCGAGGGAGGAGACACTAGTGACGGAGGAATCCATGGACGTCAGGACCGCAGTTTCGCGCCGCAATTTCGTCGGGGGAGTCGCCACGGCGATGGGTGTGCTGACACTCAAGCCGAGTGTCGATCTCTGGGCTCAGGGGCAGGGCACCGGAGCCGCGCCGCAGCCGGCGCGCCCTCGCGCGACGCCGGAGGAGTATGACGCCTTGGCCAAGCTCGGGAACAACGAGAACCCATACGGCCCGCCCGACTCGGTAATGCAGGCCATGACACAGGCGTTCAAATACGCCAACCGGTATGGTTATCCGGACGGTGGCATCACGGACGAAATCGCCAGGCATCACGGCGTGAAGCCCGAGAACATCCTGCTCGGCGCCGGCTCCGGTGAAATTCTCGACGTCGTTGGCCTGACGTTCCTCGAGGGCCCCAGTAAGAAAGTTGTCGGCGTCGAGCCGTCATACTCGCAGGTTTACCAGCAGGCCACCAGCATCAAGGCTACGTCAATCACCGTGCCGCTGCTCGAAGACTATCGCCAGGACATTCCGGCGATGATCAAGGCGACGAAACTCCATTACCGCGACGTGGGCTTCGTCTATCTCTGCAATCCGAACAACCCGACGGGACGAATCATTACGAAGAAGGAAGTACGGCAGCTGCTCGACGGGCTTCCGGAGGACGTCCCGGTGCTCATCGACGAGGCGTATCACCACTTCGTGGACGACCGCGACTACACCACGTCCGTGCCCTATGTCATGGAAGGCAGGCCGGTGGTCGTCACGCGCACATTTTCCAAGATTTCCGCTCTCGCCGGCATGCGGCTGGGTTACGCCGTTGCTCCGAAGGAGCTCATCCAGAAGATGCGCCCACACGTCACCGGCACCGTGAACGCCATCGTGAAATGGGGCGGAGTGGCCGCGCTCAAGGACACGGAGTCACAGGCGAAGGTGAAGCGCGCGACCCTCGAGTTGCGCAAGAAGACGGTGTCCGAACTCCGCGGGATGGGTTACGCCGTCATTCCGTCGGAGACCAACTTCTTCATGGTGCACATACGCCGGCAGGTGCAGCCGGTCATCGAAGAGTTCCGGAAGAAGGGCATAATTGTAGGGCGGCCATTCCCGCCGATGCTCGAGCACTTGCGGGTATCGATCGGCACGCCGGACGAGATGGACCGGTTCTCGAGGGCATTCAAGGAGATCGTGCCCGCGGCGGCGGCAGCCGGGTCGCCGCACCACCACCACCACTAGACTGACAGCAGTTGAGAGTCGAGAGTTTAGAGTGGTGAGACGGAGTTTGAGAGTCGCGAGTTTCGAGTGGGTGGGCAGGAAACGTGCTCGCGCTACGGCTTGGGCAGCGTCAACGCCACGAGCGCCGTATTCGCCCCCGCACCCGTTGCGAAGACGACGTACTGCTTGCCCTGGTGCATGAACGTCATCGGCACTGCGGTGTTTACGGCCGGAATCGACACCGCGCCCACCTGGTTGCCTGTCGCCTTGTCGAATGCGTAGAGCTGCGGGCCCGGGCCCGCGGCACGACCACCCGCGCCACCAGCGCCGCCCGCGCCCCCTCGGCCGCGCCCGCCTCCGCCGCCGCCCCTGCCGGTGCCGTTGATCACCAGCGTCTTCGTCGTGATCACCTCGGCCTGGCTCGTGTTGTTGGGGATTCTCGGAAGCTTCACTCCTTCAAAGAGCGGGTCGTCGGACGTTGCGGCGCGCCAGATGTTGCCGTTCGGCATCCACCACTTCTTGTCGCCCGTATTCAGGTCGTACGCGGTGATACCACCGAACTCTTTCGGCTTGAATATCGAGATGCCGCCGATCGTCGTCACCACTGTTGCCCTGCTGAACCCGCCCGCGCGAACGGCACCGTCCGCCGGGGGCTTGTAGCTTGGCGGAGGTGGCAGCGCGCCGATCTTGCCGCAGCTGTCATGCGGTGAGGTGTAGTCAAGCTCCGAACAGGGATCTTTGGCCACTTGAATCGTGCTCATCCCGGTCTGGCTCCCGACATAAATCATTCCGGTTTCCGGATCGGCCGCCGTCCCGCCGTCAATGTTGACCCCGCCGCTCGCGCCCGGCGAATACCACGAGCAGTTGTACTGGCTCGGCCCGTTCTTTCCCCTGCCATCTTGCGGCGATGGCGGAATGAAAAACGGGCCCATGCGACACTTCTTGGCGAGCTTGACCGCCGAGTCCCTGATGGCTGGCGTGTAATCGATGAGATCGGACTCGAGGAGCCCCTGTTGCGAATATGGCACCGGCTTGGTCGGGATCGGCTGTGTTGGCGATGTCTGCTCGCCGGGCACTTCACTCTGAAGCACGGGTGTCTCGACAATGGGCCAGATTGGCTGGCCTGTTACCCGGTCGAGCACGTACACCCAGCCCTGCTTGGTGGTCGAGGCGAGGATTTTGCGCGGCCGCCCGTTGATCGTGACGTCGAGAAGGTTCGGCGCCATTGGCGTGTCGTAGTCCCAGATGTCGTGGTGCACGAACTGGAAGTTCCACTTCCGCAGCCCGGTCTTCACATCAATCGCGACAACATTGTTGGCGAACAAATTGTCTCCCGGACGGTGGCCACCGTACTCGTCGGTCAGGCCTTCGCCAACGGGGATGTACACGAGGCCCAGTTCGGGATCGGCCGTGTAGGTTGCCCACGCATCAACTTTCCCGACGCCTGCCGAACCGATCTTCGAGCCATTCTTCCACGTCTCGGCGCCGAACTCACCAGGCTGAGGGACGAGGTTGAATTTCCAGAGCTGCTTCCCGGTGTGGACGTCGAATCCACGAATGAATCCGGGTATGTTGTGAAGACGAAGGGGATAGTAACCGTGCACGGAGGAATTGCCGACGACGATGACGTCGCCAACCACGATCGCCGGCGAGCTGTTCGCTATCTGCCCGTTGGAAGGATCGATTCCGACCTTGCCGTCAGCACCGATCTTCCTGACGGGATCCCATTTCTCGCCTGGTTTCGCCTTCCGCAGCGGGTAAGCCTCGCTGATTTCGAGAGGACCGGAATCGTCCACCGCGAGCGGCACGATCTCAAAGCCAAGTCCCTCTTGCAGGTCGACGACGCCATCCTTGCCGAACTTCGGATCGCCCTTGCCGCTCTTCGCGTCAATCGAGGCAAGATGGTATCCTGGTGTCACGACGATGGCGCGCTCCTCCCGTCCGTCGGTCCAATAGGCGAGTCCCCGCCCGGCGAACTGGCGCGGCGCCTTTTGCCACCGGATACCTTCGTCCAGTTTCCACGTCCAGAGCGTCTGGCCCGTGGCGGGATCGATGGCGAAGGCGTAGCGACGTGTCGTCGCTACCGTCAGGAGCCGGCCGTTGGCATAGAGTGGCGTCGTACGATAGTACTCGTCGATGCCGAGCTCGCTCGCATTCCACTGCCACGCGACTTGGAGCGAGTTGAAGTTTGACCCGTTGATCTGGTCGAGTGGCGAGTAGCGTGTGCTCCACGCGTCGGCCGCCCAATACCGCCATTCTCCGGGAGCGTTGCCGCGCACGAGGCCCGAACCCTGGCGCGCACCGGAGGGAACCGCGCGGATGAGGAGAGCGCCCAGCAGCGCCGCTCCAACGAGACTCGTGGCCATCACTCTTGCCTTCACGGTTTCTTCCCCCTCTTGAGGGTCACAATGCGAATGCTTGCGAGTGCCACGGAGTCGGCCGGAAGCTCCTGCGGTCCAGCCGGCATCGCGTTCATCTTCAGCAGGTACGCCACCACGTCGGCCGTGTCTTCGTAGCTCAGAGTTCCCGGGTCGTTCTTCGGCATCTTCTCGCCGATGAACTGATACAGGTCAGCAACGCGCTTTTTCTCCCACCATTTCCGGAACGTCGCGCCCGTGTGTGACTCCGGCGTGTGGCAGGACCGACACATCCCCGCGTACGTATTCCCCCCTCGAGCCGCTTGCGTTGTAGTATAGACGCCGGCAAGCGTGGTGCCGGCGGCCGACGCGGGGCTGGTCTGCTGCGCCATGACGCCACGAGTGGGCACAGCCAGTATGCATGCTGCAAGGGCGAGCGTCCACTGGGCCCGGCCGATTCCGCAAAGAAGACTCAGGATCACGCGTGTCGGCCGCTGACCGGTGCGGTTTCCTTGAGCCGCCCGTAGAGCCCGAACATCAGCCAGAGCGCTCCGGCGACTATCAGCACGAGTATCAGCGCGCGCATCGCACCCGCGAGCAGCAGGAGACTCGATGCCGGCCACTGAAAGCGATATTGGCGAAGAACCCCCAAGCGATCCAGCATCCAGTGCCACGCTGTGTGCGCAACAAGTGCCGAAAGGAGGATCGTGCCGACGCGCTCCGCAACTGCGTACCGGAACAGCCAGTTGAGCGCTGGAATTGCCAGCAGCAGCACGAACACCTGCCCCAGCTCGACGCCCACATTGAATGAGAGCAGCGACGTCGCGAGATGGCCTCCCGCGAACTGCATCGAGTCCCGGAGGGCAAATGAAAAGGCAAACCCGTGGACAAGGCCGAAGCCGAATGCGATGAGCCACCGTCGGTCGAGCTTGGGCCCGGCGATGTTTTCGAAGGCCATGTACACGATCGACAACGCGATGAGTACCTCGATCAACGGCGGGAACCAGAGGGCGCTGGGTGCAAGCCCCATCGTGCTCGCGATGAGTGTAATCGAGTGGGCCACCGTGAACGACGTCACGACAGCGACGAGCGGGCGTACCCTGCGGAAGGGAATGACAAGACAGAGCACAAAAAGCAGGTGGTCGAGCCCGTCCAGAATATGGAGGAATCCCAGATTCACAAAGCGAATCGCCGCCTGGTGCCACCGCGGATCGAGACGCACCAGACCGGGATCGCCCGCGTATTGAAAGGCCCGCTCTGCGCCACGCGGCGGAAGGAATCGGAGAACGGTTGTCGTATGTACGCCGAGGCGTGCAAGCGCGGGGTCGATCGAAAAGCGAGAGGAGTCCGATGTAATCGGGTATTCAAACAGCACGTCCAGCATCGCCTGCTGCCATGCGAGCTCGGTACCGTCCGGAAGTGGCGGGCCGGTCACATGCGCAATCGCGTCGTCATAGCCGCCAAACGAGCGGTCGGACGGCAGCGAGACCTGAGTGGCAACAATGCGCGCGTCTGCAAGCTTGACGGTTCCTTCATAGAGCTGGACGCAATCGGCTATCCACAGTTTGGCCGCCTCGCGCAGGAGTGTGTCCATGTGTGCGAGTTCGAGATAGCCGGGGCCCCGCAACGGGAACTCCACGTCGCGCATCGCCTCGAGCGGCACGCGCGCGAGAAGCCGCAGAACGTGTCCTTCGGGCTTCACAAACGCCCGGATCATCACGCTTGCAGGAATCTCGTGCGCCAGGGGAGTGGACGGAAACGCGAGGATCAGCCCCGCCGCCAGTGCAGACGCATGGCGCAGCCGGACAACACGCGGGCGGACTGTGGACGCACTCCTCATGGGAAGTTAGAATCAGCGGACGATGACTCAGAGGCGCAAGATGAATCGCAGGGCGATCCTGGTCGTTTTGCTGGGCGCGGCCACGGCCGGGCATGCTGCGTCGCAGGCCACGGCAAAGCCGCTGACGGCCAGGGCCCCCAAGTTCACGGTCGATCCGCTCTGGCCAAAGCCGCTTCCCAACCACTGGATACTCGGCTCCGTCGTGGGCGTGGCCGTGGACAAACGCGACCACGTCTTCGTGCTCAACATTCCCGACTACTTCAACCAGCGCACGGAAATCGGCTCAGCGAC
>DASZZO010000303.1:0-13423 GCA_035544915.1 Gemmatimonadaceae bacterium
TACAACGAACGACGGCCGCACAGCAGTCTTGCCGATCAACCCCCCAGCGAGTTTGCGCGCAAGCTCGTCGGGGTCACAACTTCACCTCACCCCATCACCAGACCGACATGACAATCGGATCAGGATTGGGGGTCACGTCACACGCTCCAACGCGGGGATGGTGAAGCACTGCAAGCTGGGAGGTGAGGACGCTTTCGGGAGGGGCGGCTACAATGCCGCGGCCAACCAGACGTTCCACCAATCGCGTGAGCTTTTTCTGGCGGTGCGTCGGTATGCCTTCCGGGGTCAGCGCTTCGACGACATATAGCTGCTCAGGACGAGAATGCACTAATGCATTTCTCAGACTCAGGAGGAGATCGAGGTCTTGGAAGGGTTGCCGACCCATGTCACATCGCTGCTCGGTAAGCGCGAGGTGGATGATTTGAATCTTCTGCATTAGCTGGGTGCGGTGTCCTTCGATCCGTGGCCGCCGCCAGTTCTCTGAGCCAAATCAACTGCGGAACAAGTTCCGCGTAGTGGCTCCATGACACATCGCCCACGAAATCGTTTACGAAACTCTCGACGGTGATCGCGGCGAAGACGATCGACACGATCGCCCCCGGCTGATAGCTGTCGGAGCCTTCAGCCGCACGCCTTGAGATGGCCAATAGATTGGGTGTGCTCTTGGTGTAGAAAGCCATTTCGAGTTACAAGGGAAACATAGAGTCCTTACCTGCAACCATTGTGCTGCGACAGGCTGCGGTTGCGGAGAGCGTAGCAGGCAATCATAGCGGTGCCCGCCACGCACGCTGTTAGCCTCGTGGCGCGCCCCGAGGCTACGTGCGCTGAAAGCAAGGGGGCTCTTTCGGCCCCGGTTGAATGAACCTCATTGCGCCGGAGTCGGAGGTTCGACCGCGGTGGATTCGGTACCTGTTTCGGTACCCGTTTCTCCCGGCAAATACCGGCTTTGGAGGCAGGGAAGCCCGGCACCGACGCCCGGTTTCCCAGTGAAACACGACAGCATGCTGTATTTGGTGTGCCCCTGAGCCGAATGGGGTTCAGGGGGTCGCGGGTTCGAATCCCGCCGTCCCAATCTGGTAATGCGAAGCGCCGTTGGCGATTACGCTGACGGTGCTTTGTGTTGTAAAGAGAGAGGTGCCGTTTATGGTGCCGTTTCGCTCCGCAAGCATCGTACTGATTTTTCATGCCAAGTCGACAACCGTTAACGGGTGAACACCGGACACGCATAGCGGCAGGTACAGCCGTTGTTCGACAATACGTGACTGATTTCGCGCGGAACGGATTCAGCGAACGAACAAATGCGCAGCTGTTACTCTTTCGCGCTGCGAAGTCTCTAGTCGAGCGGCTAGAGGAATGTCTTGATCACAATATCCCATTGGGCGCGAGTATTCTGTCTCCGGGCGATCTTTGGATTCTGCCGGATTTGGCGGACGTCATCCCATCCGAGCGTGAGACACTCGCCTCGCTGCACTCGGAGCTAACCCGCATCAATCTCGGCCCCCGGTCGTAGCGGCAAATCCGGCAAGGGGAGAGTTGAACCTGCGATCGCACGCCTCGGAGGCGTGCGGCGATCCCGATTTCGTGAGACGCACGCGTCAGGTGTTTCACGGATAGGGAAACGAAGGCAATCGCGCGGCGCGCGCAGCGGCCGAAGCGCTGTCGGTTGGCAGCCCGTCCGCGCCTGCAACGCGTGGTGGTGGCGAAGCTGCGCGCGGACTGGGCGCCGCAGCAGATCGCCGCGTGGCTCGTGAGCCAGTACCCGGATGATCTGACGATGCGCGTCTCGCACGAGACGATTTATCGCACGCCGTACGTGCAGGCCCGCGGGGGATTGAAACATGAACTGCTGCGCCACTTGCGGCGGCAGCGGACCCTGCGCCCGAGTGGCCGCGCCTCGCGGGCGGGTGACGGCAGAGGCCAGATCGTCGATCCGGTCTCAATCGCGGAGCGCCCGCGCAGCGTGGACGACCGCGCGCTGCCTGGCCACTGGGAAGGAGATCTGTTTGCCGGGAAGAAGCACTCGTATATCGCTACGCTGGTTGAGCGGCACTCCCGATACGTGCTCTTGGTGCGCCTCACCGGGCGCGCTACCACGAGTGTGGTCCGGGCGTTGATCGGGCGCGTCCAGCATCTGCCCGCGGGGCTTATGCAGTCGCTCACCTGGGATCGCGGCCACGAGATGGCGCAGCACAGCCGCTTCACGGTGGCCACCGACGTCCGGGTCTACTTCTGCGACCCGCAGAGCCCATGGCAACGCGGCTCCAACGAAAACACCAACGGACTCCTACGGCAGTACTTTCCGCATGGCATGAGCTCACGCCGGTGACCCAGCGTCAGCTCGATGCGGTCGCCAAACGGCTCAACACCCGACCGCGGCAGACGCTTGATTGGAAGACGCCGGCAGAAGTGCTTGCTGCTACTGTTGCAGCCACCGGTTGAGACCACCGACCATTCGTGTACGGCGCCAGCAGCTCGCGGGGCGACTAGTACGGATCTCCGCGAACCGTTTGCATAGTCGCCCGCTGGACGAGAAGGGTACAACGCCGCGGGTGGACAGGGGAATGCTACAATGTTAGTTCAAACTGGCCCATTACCCGGTACCCTGAGTGTTGGCCTCGGGCCATTACCGTGCCCTGTACGGAGCCCGTGGCTTGGTCACTGCGCCCGTCGCCGCGATTCGAGCATGAGGGCGAGTTCCATCCTGACCCATCGGGTCTCTTCGAGCTCCGCGATCATTGGCGTCGGATCAGCACTATGCTGACTCGCGGCTGCTCGGTGCATTTCCTGCATCGTGGTTCGAGTCCTGCTGGAAGCCCGGGCTCTGGACACGCGTCTTACCCTGTGTCTTGCATCCCACCGAGCGCCGCGCGACGTTGGGGAACAGGCAGGTCGGAGCATCGAGAAGCCTCTGGCCAATTCGCGTTCAGCGAGGGTATTTGTGGCGATGTCGGACGGCGCCGAGCATCTGTCAGAGCGAGATGTGCCACCCTGCGGCTGCGGTACGCCGGGGGAATCGAGCGCCTCGACGTGCTACTGCGGCGTAGAGGATTTGCTGCGCATCATCAGGCGCCGCTATTCGCTCGCCGTAATGAACGCCATTCATAGCCACCCCAACCCACGCTATCAAAAGGTCGCCGACGCCTTTCCCGGAATCAGCAGCTCGACTCTCGCGGAAACTTTGCGGGTTCTCGAAGCGGCGCAACTTCTTCGTCGCCAGCCCGGCCTCGACGACAGTCCGTTCGCCACGTACACACTGACGGACTCGGGGGAGAAGCTTCTGAGCCGCCTCCGGCAGCTCCTGACGGAGCTATAGGATTCCTGGGATCCCGGCCGCAACCCGCACCGCTCGCTTCGGTTGACCGAAGCGAGGTTGCAATACATTGACGTACCGCTCTTCTTAATGGTTGCAACACGGTGGTTGGGGACGTCGCGCGCTTCCCATAATCGCGGTGCGAGGTAAGATGGTCGAGCGCCGGCTCATCGCGGTTGACGGCGTCGTGCAGGGGGTGGGGTTTCGGCCCTACGTCCACCGGCTCGCGTCGGCCCAGGCGCTTTGCGGGTTCGTCCGCAACAGCGCAGCCGGAGTGCTCATCGACGTCGAGGGAGACGCAGAGCGAGTCAACGACTTCTGCCGGCAGCTGTTGCTCGCGCCTCCAGCCCTTGCGACGATCGCACGGCTGCGCGTGGAACTTGCGGCCCCCCAGGCGTACGAAGAGTTCTGCATCGCAGCGAGCGAGGCGCCCTCCCGCAACGATGTGACCGCGACAATCCCACCGGATGCCGCGACCTGCGATGCCTGTCTCGCCGAGCTGTTCGATCCGGACAATCGGCGTTTCGGCTACCCGTTTACCACGTGCACGGAGTGCGGGCCCCGGTTCACCATCGTGCGTGAGACACCGTACGACCGCGAACGCACCACGATGGCGGCGTTTCCGCTGTGCGCCCGCTGCCAGGGCGAGTATGACGACCCGCTGGACCGACGTTTCCATGCGGAGGCGATCGCCTGCCCTGACTGCGGTCCCACGCTGGTCGCGCGACCGTCATCAGACGATGACGTGCGGTTCATCGCGCAGCCTGCACTCGACGCAGCGGTATCGACGCTTCGCGCGCGTGGCATCGTGGCGCTGATGGCATTGGGTGGATTTCATCTCGCCTGCGATGCACGCGATCAGGCCGCTGTGGAACGACTCCGGATTCGCAAGCGACGGCCGGCCAAGCCATTCGCAGTGATGGTGCGAGACGCGTGTGCGGCAGCGGCGCTATGCGACCTGTCGTCTGCGGAATGCGCAGCGCTCGCGTCGGCAGCCCGACCGGTGGTCCTGCTGAAGCGGCGGCAGTTCGCGAACATCGCCATGTCCGTCGCTCCGGACGGCACGACGATCGGCCTGATGCTGCCGTCGACGCCGCTGCATCATCTCCTGCTGGCCGCGTTCGATGGGCCGCTCGTGATGACGAGCGGCAATCGCGGCGGAGACCCGGTGGTGACGGATGAGCCAGGCGCGCGAGCTGCACTCGGCGACATTGCGGATCTGTTTCTCACCCACGACCGCCCGATCGCCGCGCGCTGCGATGACAGCGTCGTGCAAGTCGTCGCGGGCGAGACTCGACAGATCCGGCGGTCCCGCGGCTACGTCCCGCACGCCATCGCGCTGCCGATCGCCGTGCCGGCGCCGGTGCTCGCTGTCGGCGGGCACCTCAAGAACTCCATTTGCGTGGCACACGACCGGGCCGCGCATCTGTCGGCACATGTCGGCGACCTCGAGAGCGCCACGGCGCGCGAGGCAATCCGACTGGCGATCAGCCGAACGTTGCGCCTGGCGGGCGTGCGCCCGAGCGTGGTCGCGCACGACCTGCATCCGGATTATGCGTCGACGCAGGTGGCCGAGGCGTTCGCCGCTGAGCGGGGCATCGCGCAGCGCGTCCCGGTGCAGCACCATCACGCGCACGTCGCGGCATGCGTGGCCGAGTATGCCGTGCGCGAACCGGTGATCGGCGTCGTCTTCGACGGGGCCGGCTTGGGCACGGACGGAGCGATCTGGGGTGGAGAGTTTCTTGTGGTTGACGGCGCCCGTTTCAGGCGCTGCGGCCACCTCGCGTACGTGCCGCTGCCAGGTGGCGATGCCGCCGCACGCCGCCCCTGGCGCGCGGCGGCATCGCACCTCGCACGCGTGGAGGCCAGTGCGGCGCGTCGTGCCATTCATCGCCCCCCGGGGATCGGCGAGGGTGAATGGCTGCTGGTGGAGCGGCTCGTCGCGCGCCCCGACCAAACACCGCGGACGTCGAGCGTCGGCCGCCTGTTCGACGGCGTTGCGTCGCTGCTCGGCCTCTGCCACGTTGCAAGCTTCGAGGGCGAGGCTGCCGTGGCGCTCGAAGCTGCGGCCTCGCCTCACGCCACGCCGGGATATCCCGTCGCGCTCAGCGCGGCCCCGTGCTGGACGGCCGATCCCGCCGGTATCATCGAGGGCGTGGTGGCGGACCTGGAGCGGGGGCGTGACCGACGGGAGATCGCCGCCGCGTTCCATAGCGCCCTCCGCGACCTGGTCGTGCTGGGATGCGAGCGCATTCGTGAAGAGACCGGCCTCGCGACCGTCGTCCTCTCCGGCGGCGTCTTTGTGAATGCGCGGCTGACGGAGAGCGCGAACGACGCGCTCGCGGCGCGGCGCTTTCGTGTGCTCGTCCCGCGTCAGGTGCCGTGCAACGACGGCGGACTCTCGCTCGGCCAGGCCTATGTCGCGGCCTGCGCACTACAGGAGGAAATATGTGCCTAGGCGTACCGGGCCAGATCGTCGAGTTCCTGGACTCCACTCATCACTTGGCGAAGGCCGAGATCTCGGGCGTCCGTCGCGCCATCAACGTGGGGCTTCTGGTACCGGATGGTCTCCTGATCGGCGACTGGGTGCTGATTCACGTCGGCTTCGCGCTGAGCAAGATAGACGAGGATGAGGCGCGCCGAACGACAGAGTTCCTGGAGCAGCTCGGCTCCGACTATGCGACCGAACTCACCCTCATCGAGCAGAGCCGGATCGAATGACGGCAATCGCGCAGGCCGGCGCCGTACGGACGCCAGCGGGGCGAGCGGCGGCCGCGCGATTTGCCGCGACGAACGTCGTTGGGGAGCGCTTTTTCGGCGAGAATGCCGACGCCATTGCGCGCGCCTGTCACGCGATGGCCGATCGATTTCAGCAGGGTGGCCGTCTATTCGTTTGCGGCGACGGAGCGCAGCGCAGTGATGTCGCGCATGCCGTCGTCGAGTTCGTGCACCCCGTCATTGTCGGCAAGCGCGCACTCCCCGCGCTTCCACTCCCCGATATCCGGGGAGGCGCCGCGCTGCACACGCTCGCGACGCTGGGACGCCCGGGCGACCTCCTGATGATGCTCTGCGATGGCGCCCCGGGTGCTCCGGCGCTTGAGGTTCTCGCCACCGCGCGCGCCAACGGCATCCTGACCATCGCACTCGTCGGCGCTGCCAGCGGATCCGCCACGCCCGCAGACCACCAGTTCGCAGTCCCGTCGCCCGACCGCTGCATCGTGCAGGAAACGCAGGAGCTGCTCTACCATATCCTCTGGGAGCTGGTGCACGTGTTCTTCGAGCATCGCGCGGTGAACGCATGACGATTCCGGCGGATCTGCGTTGCGACGCGCGTACTGGCCGATGCCACGTCTGCGGCGACGAGGCGGTTATAGGTCGCGTGGTCAACGTGGACGCGCGCACGCGAATGGGTACCGTTGCATTTCCTGAGCGCAGCGAGACGGTTGCCCTGGACCTGGTCGATGCGCGCGTTGGTGACGAGGTACTCGTACATCTCGGGTTTGCGATCGAGCGGATGGAGCTGACGTGAGCCCCGACCGCGACTTCGCCCGCGATCTCTATCCATTCCTCTACCCGCCGGCCGGCGGCGCGCACGAGCCGCTTGCGGCACTCCTCGATTCCGTGCGCAGCTCGACCCTCGCGAAGTGTGCGGAAGTGACAGGGCTTCGCTCCGAGCTTCTCTCGGAGTACGAAGAACTGCTCGAGCGCACAGCCGGAGCCATGGCCATGCGGTTCGCAAGCGGCGGCAAGCTCCTCGCTTTCGGGAACGGTGGCAGCGCGACCGATGCCGACGACGCAGCGGCCGACTGTGTTTCCCCTCCCGTTGCGGGGTGGCGGCCGCTGCCGGCACTCTCATTGCCTGCGGACAGCGCGACGGTGACCGCCGTCGCGAACGACGTCGGGCTCGAGAGCGTGTTCGTGCGACAGCTCTGCGCCATCGGAGAGCGCGGCGACATCGCGCTCGGTATCTCAACGAGCGGCAACTCCGGCAACGTCGTGGCTGCATTCACCGAGGCGAAGCGGCGCGGGATGTTGACGGTCGCGCTGACCGGCTACGACGGAGGGGCGGTGGCACGGACCGGAGCAGCAGACTTCTGCTTCGTGGCGCGGCGGGAGTTCGTGCCGCGAATCCAGGAGGGCCACGCGACGCTTTGGCACACGCTGCTGGAGCTCGTGCAGCGCGCCCTCGCCACCCCGGTGGAGGTCGACGCATGACGATGCGCTTCGTCGACGAGTATCGCCAGCCGGGCGGGATCGCGCGCCTGAGCGCCGAGATCGTGCGGCTGTCGCACGGGAAACGGGTGAAGCTGATGGAGGTGTGCGGGGGACATACGCATGCCATCTACAAGCACGGGCTCCAGGATCTGCTACCCGAGAACGTCGAGCTGGTGCATGGCCCGGGGTGCCCGGTTTGCGTGATCCCCATGGGACGTATCGACGACGCGATCGCGATGGCGCGCGTGCCCGGCGTCATCTTCGCTACCTACGGTGACATGATGCGCGTGCCCAGCTCGACGGGCAGCTTGATCGACGCGAAGGCCGACGGAGCGGACGTCCGGTTCATTTACTCCCCACTCGATGCGCTGACGCTCGCGCGCAAGCATCCGGACCGCGAGGTCGTTTTTTTCGCCGTTGGATTTGAGACGACCGCGCCCTCCACGGCCGCGACGCTCCTGCGCGCCCGCGGCGAGGGACTGAAGAACTTCTCGGTCTTCTGCAATCACGTGACGATCATTCCCGCGATCAAGGCGATTCTCGATTCGCCTGGGATGGGGCTCGACGGATTCATCGGCCCGGGCCACGTGAGCACGATCATCGGGCTCGGCCCGTTTGAGTTCATTCCACGCGATTACGGACTGCCGATCGTCGTGAGTGGCTTCGAGCCGTCGGACATCCTGCAATCGGTGGTGATGATCCTTCGCCAGCGCGCGGGCGGGCCGATGCGTGTGGAGAACCAGTATGCTCGCGTCGTTCGGGACGGGGGCAATCGCCGGGCGATGGAGATGCTCGCCGAGACGATGATGCTCCGCCCCTTCTTCGAGTGGCGTGGACTGGGGTTCATCTCGCAGAGCGCTCTCGCACTTCGTCCTGACTTCGCCGAGTTCGATGCGGAGGTGCGGTTCACGGTGCCAAACGTTCGCGTGACCGACCCCAAGGCATGCCAATGTGGCGAGGTGCTCAAAGGAGCGATCAAGCCCTGGCAGTGCAAGGTCTTCGGCACGGCATGCACGCCGGAGACGCCGATCGGCTCTTGCATGGTGTCGCCCGAAGGGGCGTGCGCGGCGTATTACAACTACGGGCGCTACTCGCTCATGCGGCAGGGTGCAGCGGCCGCAACGCCGGCGGGGACCGCGTGACGGGCGGCAGCCGCACGGAGTCGTCACTGCCGGCCCAGCTCGGCCGCATGGAGCGTGCTCGTATCGTGCGGGATGGCACGCCGCGGCTGCGCGACGAGCACGTCACGCTCAGTCACGGGAGCGGAGGAAAGTCGAGCCACGCTCTTATTGAATCGCTCATCCTTCCGGCATTTCGCAATCCGCTTCTCGACAGTGTGGCAGACGCCGCCATCTTTAGCAGCGCGGTGGGCTCCGAGAGGATCGCGCTCACCACAGACAGCTACGTGGTCAGCCCGCTCTTTTTCCCCGGTGGCGATATCGGCAAGCTCGCCGTGCACGGAACGATCAACGATCTTGCGGTGTCGGGGGCGCGTCCTCTTGCCCTTTCGGTCGGGCTGATCCTCGAGGAAGGTCTCGACATGGCAATCCTGCGCCGCGTGGTTGATTCGATGGCTACGGCCGCGACCGCGGCGGGAATCCCGATTGTCACCGGCGACACCAAGGTCGTCCACCGCGGCAAGGCGGACCAGCTGTTCATCAATACAAGCGGCGTCGGCGTCCTGGACGCCGGGGTCCACCTCGCAGTGGAGGACGTCAGACCGGGCGACGTGGTGCTCGTGAGCGGATATGTCGGCGATCACGGCATGGCGGTGATGCTCGCGCGCGAGGCGCTCGAGCTCGACGCCGCGATCGAGAGTGACAGCGCTCCGTTGCATCGTCTCGTCACAGCGCTTCTCGCCGCCGCGCCCAATACCCGTGTGATCAAGGATCCGACACGCGGCGGCGTGGCCAGCACGCTGAACGAGATTGCAGCGCGGACCCGGCTGGCGATCGTGGTGGACGAGGAACTCGTGCCGGTGCGGCAAGCAGTGCGAGGCGCATGCGAGATTCTTGGCCTCGATCCGCTCCACATCGCCAATGAGGGGAAGCTCGTGGCGATCGTGCCACCGGAACAATCAGCGGACGCGCTCCGCGCTTTGCGCGGTCATGCGCTCGGCGCGGACGCCGCGATCGTCGGTAAGGTACTGGCGGAACCGGAGGGAATGGTCCTGTTGCGAACCGGTATCGGAGGCTCGCGCGTGCTCGACATGCTCGTGGGAGACCCGTTGCCGCGAATATGTTAGAAACGCCGAACGCAAACGGAGGAGGGCACGACCATGGCGACAGCGACTGCTGAGAAGATGCGCGGCGGCCAACCCTCGATCCCGGAGACGCTGCCTGACGAACAGCCCGAGCGGCTCCCGCTGGGTCCCCTCAAGACGATCCACGTCTTCTGGATGGCGGGCATGAGCTGCGACGGCTGTACGATCACCGTGGCCGGCGCGACGAATCCGGGAATAGAGGGGCTCCTGCTCGGCACCGTCCCCGCAATGCCGAAGGTCCTGTTGCACCATCCCGTGCTCTCGGTCGAGTCGGGAGCCGAGTTCATGGCGTCCTTCAAGAAGGCGCACGATGGGACGCTTGGCGATCCATATGTAGTGGTCTTCGAAGGGTCGGTGCCGGACGAGCGGATCGCGGCGCGCACCGGCGGATATTGGTCGGCGATGGGATCCGAGGTGATCACAGGCGATGCGGAGGGAGGGCGCACGTGCCTGGTGCCGACCGCCACCTGGCTCAGCCGGCTTGCGCCCGGTGCCGCGGCGACAATCGCCATCGGCACATGCGCGACGTGGGGCGGCGTGCCCGCGGCCGAGGGAAATCCGACGAACGCGATGAGCGTGATGGACTACCTGGGCAAGGACTATCGCAGCGCCTTCGGGCTTCCGGTGATCAATATCCCCGGGTGCGCGCCGCAGGGGGACAACTTCACCGAGACGGTGTTCGCCATCCTGCTCTTCCTGCAGGGGCTCGGGCCGCTCCCGGCGTTCGATGAACTCGGACGTCCGGCGTGGCTATATGGAGAGACGGTCCATCGCGGCTGCACGCGCGCGGGCTATTACGAAGAGGGCGTATTCGCCAAGAACTACGGCGACCCTGAATGCCTCGTCGAAATCGGCTGCTGGGGACCAGTCGTGAACTGCAACATCGTCAAGCGCGGGGCGATCAACCACATGGGTGGCTGCATGGAGGCGGGCGGCGTGTGCATCGCCTGCACGATGCCCGGCTTTCCGGACAAGTTCTCGCCGTTTTACAAGGCGCCGCCGGGCGGTGTAGTCTCGACCACATTGTCGCATGGAGTTGGCGGCGTGATCCGCCGGCTCCGGCGGTTGAGCAACCGCCATGCGAGCCGCGAGCGGCGCTGGGACGTGAACAACGACGTCCCGAGCGGGTGGGCGAACGTTCCGGGCGAGACTATAGGGCTCAAGGTGATGGAGCTGTTCTATCAGAAGTGGCAATACTGGGGCGCGCGGAAGCCCGGGCGCCGCGCGGGCGAGGAGAAATGGCTCTGGGGCGCCACACGCCCCGGAACGCCGAGCGACTACCACGATACCAGTGTCTCGGAGGGAAAATGAGCGACGCGGAACTCTGGAGCGCATGGCGGATGTGGATGGCGATTGCCGGCGTGATCATCCTCGTTGCCGCCGTGCTCCTCATCATGATCTGGCGCACGGCGCGCGGCATTTGCACGGAGGCGCTGCGGGCTCTCCACGCCGCTGAGCAAATCCGGGAAAACACGAATCCCATCTGGGCGCTCAAGACCACCAATGAGGTCGCGACGACGATGCTGGCGACGGTTCAGCACATCGAGCAGACCGGCGGCGCACTGGCGGCCGCCCTCGAATCACACGCCGGCGCAACCTGACCACCACCTCCCATGCAAACACCATCCGCTGACGCTATTCAGAGCATCTGGACGCTGTCGCTCGCTGTGTTCGTCGTCGTCCTCGTTGTCGTCGCCGCGCTGTTGACGCTCATCCTGCGCGCCGCGCATGACATCCGGCACGGTGTGGCCATCATCTGGAACGTCGGACAGCGCGTCGCGAACAACACCATCCAGCTCTCCCTGCTCGTCAAGACCAACACCGGGGCGGAGCAGATTCTCAAGTCGGCTGTGGGCGTGATCCACGCAACCGCGGCGATCGGGGCGCACGCTGCGGACTGCCCCGGCTGTCCGGCGTGCGTCCTCGGTCCGAGGTGGCAGCGATGAACGACTTCACCCTGCTTGCCCTGCTCTCCGTAATCGGAGCGGCAGCGCTATTCATCGCCCTCGCGATGTTCCTGTTTGCCATCGCCGGGCAGCTGGAGAAGATCGGCGGCGAGGAGAAGGGCTACGGCGTCAGGGCGAGCTACCTCTCGAAGATCCGCGTCGGCGTGCGTGCGATCGAAACGGAGACGGGGATGATCGCCCCGCAGGTTACACAGCTCAACTCAACGCTCACCAGGGTGCGCGACGGGCTGATGGTGGTGGATGACAACCTCGGCGGCGTGATCGCGGCCGTGTCACGACAGGTGGCCACATGACCAGCCCTGACATGCCCGATGCAGTCTACGTGATCTGGTGGGCCGGCCTCATCGTGACCCTGGTGGTTTTTGTTCCGCTCTCGGTCTGGCTGCTGCATCGCACGTGGATTGCCGCGCGTTCGATCCGGCGGTACGCCGACGAAGCACTCGTCGCCGCGGCCGGCATAGCCGGGAACACACAGCACATTCCCGCCCTCGACTCGACGATCACTGTCGGCAGCGCAATGGTTGGCGTCGCCGGAAAGATCGCCGCCAAACTTGACACGGCAGCGACCGTGCTCGCCCAACGTGCGGACTGAGGATCCATTCATGCTGCTCACGCTTACGCTGATCACTGTCGCCCTCGTTGTCGTCGCGCTGGCGGGATATCTCATCGCCATTGCCTGGCAGCTCATCGCGGCCAGGCGCAGCATCGCCGCCATCGCTGGTGGACTCGAGGCAGTCGCGGAACACACCGCACCGCTGCCGGAGAAACTCACCACAATCAACGGGGCGCTCGTTCAGCTGCTCACCGGCCTTCAGGCCGCCGACCGCCATCTGGGGCGCGTCGCCACCGTCTTCAAGCTCGGTTGACTCCCATGTGCTTCAAGAATCTGCCCATCGAGTTCGACGCGGATGGAAAGGCGTTCCTCAGAGAAGGCGCGGCCAACCCGTACGCGACAGCCGTCGCGGCGCCGCCCGGCGTGCCCAGGCAGCTCGATCACGACAAGGTGCTCGAACTGGTCAAGCGTAATGGCCACATCAAGGACGTTGACTACGATCCGGTGACGCGTGTTGCCGGCGCGCTCGCATTTCATACCGTGGCGGATGTGAATGAACGCAAGGTGCTCGAGGCGCGCTCCATTGCGACACTTTTTCGCGGTTACGAGGTGATCATGATCGGGCGCGACCCGCGCGATGCGATCTACATCACCAGCCGTGCTTGCGGGGTCTGCGGCGGCGTGCACTCCACCTGTTCGGCGCTCGCCATCGAGATGGCGATTGCCTGCCAGCCGCCCCCGCTCGGCGTACTGATCCGCAACCTCGCGCTCGCGCTCGAGTTCCTCTACGACCACCCACTCCATCTGCACTTGCTCGCGGGGCCCGATTATTCGGCGTCGATCGTGGAGCAAACGAACCCGGGCCTGCTGGACCGCGCTCGCAGCACCGCCGCAAAGCACGCGGACGTGCACGGCTACCGCACCATGTACGACCTCATGACCGACCTCAATCCCCTGAGCGGCAACCTCTACCTCGAGGCGCTCGGCATGACGCGCGTGGCCCGCGAGGCGTACGTGCTGATCTGCGGGAAGTACCCACATCCGCAGACCATCGTGCCGGGAGGGATGAGTTCGACCATCAACCTGACCGTGATGAACGAGATGTACGTCCGCCT
>DASZZO010000304.1:0-1652 GCA_035544915.1 Gemmatimonadaceae bacterium
CGCAAATCCCCTGATCAGGCGCGGCCATCGCTCGTGCGCGAGGATGTCGTAGGTCGCCACGGGCGGCGTACCGGCAGGCAGGATGAACAACGTCTCGCACTCCGGCGATGGGCGCGCCACGTCGCTGAGCGGCAATCCTTCTCGAAAGCAGTCGGAGAGTCCGAAGGCGTCCGCACCGCCCGCGGTTTCGTACAGCGGAACGAGGTCTCCCACCAGATCACCCAGTGCCACACGGCGCCGCCCGCACTCGGCGCGCGCGATGCCAAGGGCAACTCGCGCAGCGCGGTCCGGGTCCGCGCCCACGACCACCACGGCAGACACATGCTCCAGCAGCGGCGCCGCTTCGCGGCCCCGCTCCACCCAGGGGTCGGCGTGCGACGGTGGTTCCATGGTTGACGCGCGCCCCGTCAAGGAGCGCCCTCGTACACCCAGAACGGAAGGCCCGTGCGACGGCCGGTGCGCTCCGCCTCTTCCCTCGAGTCGAACGGACCAAAGACGACCCGGAACACGGGCGTTCCCTCGCGCGTGCTCGGCACTACGCGGACGGGCTTGCCGTCGACCTTGATGGCCGCCGCCAGCGTGTTGGCGCGGTCCTCGGACAGCATCGCGGCGAACGACAGCGTGAATGCGCGCTTCCCCGGACCGCCGCTCTTCCGCGGGTCCGCAGGCAGCGCGCTGGATTCCGGAGGATGTGTGACAGTTGCCAGCGCGCCCGGTGAAAGACCGGCGATGACGGAGGCGAGCGCGCTGTCGGTCCGCGCTCGCGCCGGCGTCGCCTCGGTGTCGGACGCGAAGCGCACGGGCTCGTCGAGCACGGCCGCCCGGGGGCGGAAGCCGTTCCACCGGATCAGCGCCCACAGGTCGGCCACGCCGCCGGCGTAGCGCGCGAGTTCGCGCCGGGTCTCGGTGTCCAGGATGACGACATCGCGGTCCTGGGCCAGCGCCAAATGGCCATCCGGCCCCACCAGCGGGAGATCGGTCCGCCACGCTGAACGCACGCGGGCCACGGCGCGCGACGTGGCAATCGATACGATCGACACCGAGTCGCCCACCGCCTCGCGCACCAGCACGTATTGTCCATCGGGGTCCATCCGCAGAGCGATGGCCTCCGACCCGAGGTCAATCGTCCTGTCAATTTGTTCCGTGAACCGGTCGATCACCACGATTGCCTTTCTGCCCCGCAATGAGACGAAGATGCGATCGCCGCTCGGCGTGGCGACCGCATCGCTCGCGCGGCTTGGCAGCTTGATCGTCTTCGTGCGTGCGAGGTCGCGAATGCGAACGCCGGCCAGGCCCGAATCGCCAAGGAAATAGATGCGGTCGCCGATATCTGTCGGCATCATGAGTTCGGAGTGCGGTACTGACGCGGAGTCCGTCACCCGGGGCTCTGGGGGGTGGAGGCGCCTGAGCTGTGTTCGCCGGCCGTCGTCCGAGATCAGCACGAGCGATCCGTCGGCAATGGGGAGCAATGCTGCTGGGGCGCGGTCGGGCCTGAACGTCCACGTTCCGCTCGGCGTGAGCCGGCTCACCTCACGTTTCGCCGTCAGGCCGTAGATCGCCCAGCCATCGGCGCTCGCGAGCCCGGCGAGCGGCGCGCCGGCTGCCGGCTCGGCGCTTCGAATGCGCAGATCGAGCCGCCCCGGAACGCCGCG
>DASZZO010000305.1:0-22406 GCA_035544915.1 Gemmatimonadaceae bacterium
CCTCCACGGAACTCAGGGTGACGAACCGCTTGCCGCCGCTCACGCGCACTTCTCCCTGCATCGTCTTCGCCTCGATCTCGCCGTCGGTGCCTTCCGATGCCATATCGGTATACTGCCCGCCGAGCTTGAGCGAGACGCCCACCGGCACGGTCACTTCGTAATCCACGGAGAAGGACGCGCCGTAGCGGGACCGTGACCGGATCTTCACGGAGCTCTCATCGCCCGAGATTTCCACGTGGTCGCGCTTGGAGTGGGTGGCGACGATATGAATGTCGTTTCTGTTCCATGTCTTGACGGCGATGGAACCGGCGTATGTACTGATGTCCACCTGTGCGTCGGCGCGGACGCGGAAGGTGGTGTCGACCGGCTGCTGGGCAGCGGTCAGTGCGAATGCGCCAGCGAGGAGCGAGAACATCGGTCAGTCTCCGAATAGGATGGAGCGGGGGCTTAGTCGTCCGACGCGCCACTGGCGATTGCCGCGGCGCGCTTCATGAGGTCGAGCTTGCGTTTCATCTGTTGCTGCAGATAGCCCTCGAGAAAGGGTGCGCTCGCCGGATCGTCGCGCAGCGCGCGGCGCGCGTCGGAAATGGCGCGGTCGATGGCGGTGAGGTTCGCCTCGAGCACGCGAACGGTCTGCGGCCTGAGTCGTCCACGTCCCGCGTCGAGCACACGGTGCAGGTCGGCCACCGCCGATTCGTACGCGGTGATGCCGAGCGCGCGGTCGGACGGCAGTGAGGCGGGAATGACATTGGCGTTGCGCGAGGCATCAGGAACAGGAGCGCTGTCGGCGGTCGCCGCGGTCATCACAGGTGCGGCGCGGCCCCGGCCCAGCAGCCACGCTCCGGTTCCCGAGAGTGCCACGAGCGCGAGGGAAGCGGCGAGAAGCTGGGCCGCAGAAAAGGAAAATGTCCTGCGGCGCGCAACCGGCGCGGTACGCCGCACGCCGCCGAGATGCGCCGAAATGCCGTCCCAGAGATCCGTGGCCGGCTCGCGGTCTGCCAGGTGCGCGGCCCGTTCCTTCACGCGGCGCAACTCACGCAGCGCCTGTGTGCACTCCGCACACGAAGCGACGTGTGCTTCCAGTTCGACGCGCGCGGGCAACTCGAGCGCGCTGTCGAGGTAATCGGTGAGCCGGTCGCCGTACGAGTCCATAGGATTTCGCTCCATCAGTCCAGGTGCCTTCTGAGTATCAGCCGTGCGCGGTGCAGCTGGCTTTTCGAGGTTCCCTCGGCGATGCCCAGCATCCGCGCGATCTCATCGTGCTGATATCCCTCCACGTCGTGCAGTACAAAGACTTCCCGCATTCCAGCCGCCAGCCGTTCCAGCGCGTTTTCGAAATCCATCGAGAACCCCGGTCCGGCACCATGCGGGGCCGCCAGCATCTCGTGAGCATCCTCACGCTCGTCCTCCCGGTCCCACCGCGTCCGGAGCGATGCGCCGCGCCCGAGGAGGTGATTGATCGCCAGCCGGTGCAGCCATGTGCCGAAAGCCGAATCGCCCCGAAACAGGTGAAGCTTCTCCCACACCCTTATGAACACCTCCTGCGCGCCGTCGTCGGCATCGCCCGGACCCACGAGCCGCCGCGCGAGCGAGTGAACGCGCGCGGCGTGCCGCCGATAGATGCGCTCGAACGCTGCCGCATCCCCCCCGCGAGCCAGCGCGGCGTCCGCACCGTCCGGATCGCGCGCCGCTCGCGTGGTGCCTTCGTCAGGTGGGGTCATTGAACGGGCAAGGGCATTCATGCACCCGGTTGGACGGGTCGTCCAGCCGGATAGTTGCAGGCGACACGTTCGCACCTTTCCAAGGGCGTTGTGAGCCGAGTCACTGAGCCGGTGCGCCCAAACGATTATTCCGGGGCGGCTGCTTTCACACTCAGGTACGATCGCCCCGGTCCGGCTTTGCAGACGCAGGCGGTCTTCACGGAGAACGTTCCATGGCAAACGACTTTTGCGCACCGCTCAGCACATGTGACAACCTCGACGGCCGCGTCATCTTCCAGCGCACGGCCTACGGTCCGACACTGGCAAGCGACTCCCAACCGCTGCCGTTTGGAGAGCTGGCGTTGCGGGGCGCGGCAGTCCGCCCGTACGTGGACCTGCATTTCGAAGTGCGCTGGGTACCCAAGGAGCTGTGCTACGGTCCCGTCGCGTCCATCATGACGCTCGCGCCTGGCGAGACGGTCACGATCGCCACGCGGTCGGAGCATCGGACGACGTTTACCGACCTGGTTCGGAACGCCGCGGATAGCTCGAGCGTGTCGACCCATACGCGCAACGGGCCCGATGCCGGCCAGTCGGCTGCGAGCGGTGTGCGCTCAATCGCGGACTCGCAGCAGGCTGCGGCAAACGCCATGAGGGACAGAGCCGACGCCCTCCAGGGGCAAAAACGCCAGGACACCGTCGAGCTGAAGGCCATGTACGCCAAGCAGTACGGGTCGTTCTGGAGTGATCTTGGCGATGGCCTCCTCGCGGTTGCCACCGGTGGGGCATCGCTTGTGGCCAAAGGTGCTGCGCAAGCGGTGAGCGATCTCACCAAGCACGCGGTCGGATCGGCGGGGAACGTCGGGGCGATGGTCGGGGCGACGATGACCGCCATCGCGCAGGTCATGGATTCCGTCTCGCGCAACGAGAGCCAGTCGCATTTGTCCGAGAGCACGCACTCCATGGAGGACACCACGTCGACCAGCGTCACGCGCACGTTCACAAACCCCTACCGCGATCGCACGATGCAGCTGCGGTTCATTCCCGTGTTCCGCCATTTCGAGGTGGTTACCTCCATCGCGAGTGGCCGCCTCGGCTTGGCCATGATCTGCGGTCACCTCGACTTCTCCGTCCGGAACGTGGGAAGCCGATACGCGCACGTGCTCGGTTCGGCGATCAACGAGCCGACGCTGCTGCGGCTCGCGCAGGCGGACGTTGGCGTGCGAGCGCCCGATTTTCAGGCCACATCCGGGGAGCTCGAGGATCACCTGCAGGCGAACGCCGGCATCTATACGAAGCGGTTCCTCCAGGCGACGGTCCGCGCGCGCGACGAGGAGACGGTACACGGAGCGTTCGCTACGCTGATCGCGCGCAGCGGTGTGCCAGCGCCCGCGACCCAGGCGTTCTTGATGCGTCCTGCGGGGCTGAGTTCTTCGGCCATTGGCGCAGGTGCGCCCGGCGCCCCGCCGCCGAGTGCGGCACCGGGCGATCAGGGTGACGTGGCCGCAGGGCTGGCGTGGTCGCAATCGGAAGCGCGCGCCAACGTGCTGCACGTGCCGCTGGCGGCGGCGGCAGACGTGCGTTCGGCCTGGAAACTCGGCGGCGCGGAGAGTGCGAACCTGGTCGGTGCAATCTCACAACTCGCGCCGCCGGCGCTCGGGGCAATCATCGGCACGCCCCCCGCGCAGACCATACATGTGTATGCCGGCAGCCACATCGAGGCGGTGCCGGGAGAGTGCGTGCTGCCCAATATCGTCACGGATGCGCTTAACGTGCCCAAGGCCCAGTGAAGTGCGGCCGAAACTTGAGTGTGATGCGCGGAAGTCTCGAAGGAGTACCCGGAAGTTGCGTTGAGGCCCCGGAAGTTGCATTGGCAACGTCGGCACTTTCGTTGACGTGCCCGGCACTTTCTGATGAACCGCCGGCGGTTGCCTTGCAGCCGCCGGAAGTCGCCGATGAAGCGTCGGCGAGTGCGGATGAAGAATGGGCAGTTGCTGATGAAGGGTCGGCGAGTGCGGATGAAGCGCGGCAGTTGCTGATCAGGCTTCGGCGGTTGCTGATGAAAGGTCGGCAGTTGCGGATGAAGAGTCGGCGGTTGCTGATGAAGCCGCGGAAGTGGTGACGGACTGGGCGGCACCAGCGGATAAAGCGACGGAAGTAGCCGATATTCCGGCGGAAGTCGAAGGGATTGCGACGGCTCGTTCCTCGTTTGCCGGGGAAACGCACGGCGGTACACGTCGCGAGCCCGTCACGACAAGTCAGACTGCCTCGATTACCGCGCGACCTGGGGGAGTCTCAGGGAACGAATCGTTTCTCCCGTGAGCGCGCCGTGACAATGGAATGGAAGGCACGATAATCAGCGGGGCGCGGGCTCCACACTCACTCCTGCCGCAGGGCCAATACGGGATCCATGCCCGAGGCGCGATGCGCGGGTATCCAGATGGCCATGCTCGCCACGGTGATGAGCACGAGGGGCACGGCGGCGAACGTGACGGCATCGAAGCCACCGCCTCCGTAAAGCACGCCGCGAATGAGCCGGGCCGCCCCGAGCGCGCCGAGGAATCCGATAACGGTGCCCGCCACCACGAGCGCGAGTCCCTGCCGCATCACGAGCCTGACGACGTCGCCACCGGCGGCACCGATGGCCATGCGGATCCCGATCTCGCGCGTCCGCTGTGACACCGTGTACGCCATCACGCCGTAGATGCCGAGTGAGGCGAGCACGAGACCAAGCATCCCGAAGATCCCCAATACGGCGCCCGTGAGCCGCGCGGGCAGCAGCGCGATGCCCAGGTGATTCTCCATCGTGCGGACGTTGCCGAGCGGCAGATCCGCATCCAGCGCGGCCACTTCGGCGCGCAGCGTCGGCATCAGCGCCGTGGGGTCGCCCGTGGTGCGGATGTGGATCGTCATGCCGGAACTCCAGTGTTGCGCCTGCGCGAGGTACATGAACGTCGCGGGGTCCTCGCCCAGCCGGAAGTATTTTCCGGTGGGGACAACCCCAATCACCGTGTGGTCGCTGCCTCTGGTGTGCACGATGCGTCCGATGGGATTGAGTCCGTGCCAGAAATGGTCGACGAAGTGCTGGTTGACGACCATGACGTGGAGGCCGGCGCTGTCGTCGCGCGTGCTGAACCCGCGGCCCTGGAGAAGCGGTATTCCCATCGCCTCGAAATAGCCCGGCGAGACCGTGTTGACCTGGACGCTCATGTTCTCGTTCGGCGCCGCGACGTATCCAGGAATCTCAACGGAGTTGTCACTCTCTGAGAGACCCAGCGGGACCATTTCCGCGAGACCCACGGCGCGGACGGTGGGGATCGCCCGCAAGCGCTCGGTCAGCCGCCGATAGAAGTCCTCGGTGCGCGCGCGGTCGTACCCCTGCATTCCCGGGTCAACTTCGGCGTTGAGCAGGTGATCGCTTATGAAGCCCTTGTCGATGCTGGTGGCAGCTTTGAGGTTGCGCAAAAACAATCCCGCAGAGACGAGGAGAACGATGGAGAGGGCCATTTGCGCCACTACCAATCCGCCGCGCACGCGTGATCGCGACTCGCCGGCGGGCGCTTCGCCCTTGAGGGCGGGAACCAGCGAGGGGCGCGTGGCCTGGAGCGCCGGCGCAACGCCAAAGAGCAGACCCGTAACGACAGAGATGGCAAGCGTGAAGATGAGGACCGTCGGGCTGAGGCGCAGACCTGCGTTGAAGTCGACGTCGAAGGGGAGCGTGATGCGATTCGCCAGGCGGATCGCCCACCACGCGACGGCGAGTCCAGACAGGCCGGACACGGCGGCGAAGACGAGGCTTTCGGTGAGGAGCTGCCTGACGAGTGCCGAACGGCGCGCGCCGAGGCTGAGCCGGATTGCCATCTCGCGAGCGCGGTCGCGGGCGCGCGCCAGAAACAGGTTCGCCACGTTGACACAGGCAATGAGCAGCAGGATGCCCACGACGGCCATCACCACCGACGACAGGCCGACCTCGGCGCTCTTGAACATCGGATGGACGCCGGCCTCCGATTGCGGCACGAGCGTGATGCCGCTCTCCTTGTAGTCAGCGGGGTGTTCCGTGCGCAGTTCCGCCACCAGGGCCGTCATCCGCTGGTTGGCGGCCGCGACGCTCACGCCGGGCTTGAGCCGCCCGATCACGTTGAAAGAGTTGTTGCCTCGGGCATCGAACGAACCGGCCGAGGCGGGATGGATCCGGGCGAGCTGCATGAGCGGAACCCAGAGGGCAGGCGTAACGACCGGGATGATACCACTGAAATCCTTCGGAGCGACGCCGACGATCGAATAACGCTGCCCGTTGAGGACGACCGACCGTCCGACGATGGCCGTGTCGCCACCAAAGAGCCCCTTCCACGCGGCGTAGCTCACGATCGCCACAGGGTGCGCGCCGCGGCCACTGTCTTCCTCCGCGAGGAAGGTCCGCCCGCGCATGGCACTCACACCGAGCAGGGAGAAGTAGTTGGCCGACACGAGCATCCCCATGACGCGCTGGGGGCGTCCCGCGGTGGAGAGATTGAGGGGGACGAAATTCCACGTAGCGACTCCGGAGAAGACCGCTGCAGAGCGTTGCCGGACGTCGAGGTAATGTGGGATCGAGTTGGAACCGTACTTCATGTCGCCGCGATAGGAGCGATAGAGCTGCACGACCTCACCGGGCGAGCGCACGCCGGGGAGCGGCCGCAGCAGGAGGGCATCGACGGCGGAGAAGACCGCCGTGTTCAATCCGATCCCAATGGCGAGTGTGGCCACGACCACCGCGGTGAACAGCGGGTTCTTGACGAGGAGGCGGCGCGCGAGCCGCAGGTCCTGAAGCACATTGGACATGGTGGTCAACCTCGTGAAAGACTCGTCACCGGTGGCGGAGCCAGGCGGGTACCGCCCATACGAACGCGCCCGGGATCGAGTTTCATCCCGCGGATGCCCGGGCTGGCGTCCGCAGTGCAGGCCGCAACGGGCTGCGACGCCGTCCCATTGACAAGCAAGGGGGCGCATTCTACATATCCCTTGCCTGACAAGGGAGATGGTACAGTGGCCGAGATGGAATTGCACATCCTGCGCGAAAGCGTCGACCTCCTGATTCTGAAAGCGCTCACCTGGGGCCCGAAGCACGGATACGCCATTGCGGAGTGGATCGAGACGGCCACGCGCGCCACGCTCCTGATCGAGGAGGGAACGCTGTATCCCGCGCTGCATCGCCTGGCGCGCCGCCGCCTGGTCCGCGCCGAGTGGGGGGCGTCGGAGAATAACCGGCGCGCGAAGTTCTACGAGCTGACTCCCGCGGGCCGCACGCGGCTCAGTGCCCAGTCATCCACATGGCAGCGCCACGTGCGCGCGATTTCGGGAGCCCTGGCGCTGCCGGCCTCCGCCGCGCCGCGCTGACCATGTTCGGTGTTCGTCGGGTGTTTCGGCTGTCCACGCTGGGCCGGCGTGACGTGGATCGTGACGTCGACGAAGAAATCGCATTTCACCTCGCGATGCGCGAAGCCGCCCTCCGCGCCAACGGCCTCTCGCCGGGCGACGCCTCACAAGCTGCGAAGGTCCGGTTCGGCAACGTCGAGGGCGTTCGTGACGCATGCGTGCGCGAAGCCCGTACCCACACCCGTTCGGAGCGTCTCATGCAACTGCTCGACGAAGCGCGTCAGGACGCGCGGTTCGCGATTCGATCCCTCATGCGGGCCAGGGGATTCGCCGCCGCAGTCATCGCGACCGTCGCGCTGGGTGTCGGCGCGAATGCGACGGTATTCTCGCTTACGAGCGCCGTCGTATTGCGGCCGATCACCGGCGTGCGCGATGCGGATCAGCTGTTCGAGCTGCGGGAGGTCATGTCATATCCGGGGTACCGCGACCTGCGCGAACGGCTGGCGGCGCTGCGTCTGGCCGGGCTGCGCGAACGCCGGATTGCACTGGGCAACGGAGCGGCCGCCGAGCACACACTCGGTGGCGTGGTATCAGGCAACTTCTTCGAAGTTGCAGGCATCGGCGCCACGTTGGGCCGGACCTTGAACCCGGTGGATGACGTCGCCGGCGCCCCGCCGGTCGGCGTGCTTGCCCATGATTACTGGACGCGCGCCCTGGGCGCGGACTCGGCGGTCATTGGGCGCACAATGACCGTGAACGGCACGTTGCTCACGGTTGTGGGAGTGGCGGCGCGCGATTTTCGGGGACTGCACCTGGGAGCCGCACCGGTCATCTGGGTGCCGATACACGCCTGGCCGGCGATTGCGCCTCCAATGAACCGGACGATGGTTCTCGACAACCCGAATTGGGAATGGCTGAGCGTGGTCGGTCGCCTCGCCCCGGGTAGTACGATGGCGCAGACGCACAGCGCGGTCGCCACGGCGATGAGTGTCCTTGCGCCGGGACTTCCGCGCTTCGAGCTCGACAGACGCGCGGAACCGCGCCCGATTCAGGCGGCCGCGCTCGCGTCCGGCGCGCGCGATGCGGTTGTGCGGTTCGTGGTCATCCTGGCTGGAGTGGTCGCGCTCGTGCTGCTCACGGCGTGCGCGAACATCGCGGGTCTTCTGCTCACGAGGGCGGCATACCGCGAGCGTGAGATCGCGGTGCGCATCGCGCTGGGGGCGGGGAGAGGACGGCTGGTCCGACAACTGCTCACCGAATCCCTCGTTGTCGCCGCCGGAGGGGGTGTTGCAGGCGTCCTGCTGTTCCTCGCCGTGCGCTCCGTCATCGGCGGCATCACGTTCCCGGGTGGCATCGAGGGCAAGTCTCTTGGCCTCGCGCTTGACGGGCGCCTCGTGACATTTGCCGCGCTGCTGACGTTGCTTACCGGCCTGCTGGTTGGATTGATTCCTGCGCTGCAGGCCTCGCATCCCGACACGGCGGGGGCCATGAAGGATTCCGGCGCGCAGCGCGGATCGCGCCGGCAGACCCTGCGGGGCGTGCTCGTCACGGCGCAGGTGGCTATCGGGATCGTGCTGCTCATTGGAACGGGGCTCTTCGCGCGCGCGCTGACCCGCGCGTTCGCGGTGGACCTCGGCTTTCCGAGCGGGCAACTGCTCACCATGAGCGTGGATCCGGGCCTCGCGCGATTTTCCCCGCAGCGTGCGGCGGCGTATTACAAGGCGGTGACAGAACGCGTGGCAGCCGTTCCCGGCGTGCGCGGCGTGACGTGGACCGTCACGACGCCCCTTGGCAGCGACCAGGACCGCGGGAGCGCGACCGTTGAGGGGTACACGCCAGCACCGGACGAGCGCGTCATGTTCGAATTCAATCCGGTTGGCCCACGCTATCACGAGGTGATGGGCATCAACATGGTGAGCGGACGCGGCTTTGACGAGCGCGACGGCCTGGGCGGACAACATGTGATGGTGATCAACGAGACCGCCGCAAAGCGCTACTTCGCCGGGCGGAGCGCAGTGGGCGCGTACGTCACGATGGGAGACACTCCCTCACTCGTCATCGGCGTTGCGCGCGATGCCAAGTATCACGAACTCAACGAGTCGCCGCGGCCGTATGCGTATTTCCCAATGCTTCAGGAAGCCGGCAAAACGGTGGGAGCAGCGACGCTCGTGGTGCGCGCCGCGATCGACCCGGCGCGCCTTCTGCCGGCCGCAGTCGAGGCGGCGCGTGCGGCGGAGCCCGCGGTGCCAGTATTCGCTGCGGCTACCCTGCCGGATCGGTTGCGCTTCATTCTGGCGCCCCAACTGGCGGGCGCGTGGTTGCTCGGCGTGTTCAGCCTCCTGGCCCTCGTGGTCGCGGCGGTGGGCATCTACGGAATCGTCGCGTACGCAGTGAGCCAGCGGACGCGCGAGATCGGCATTCGCATGGCCTTGGGCGCGCGCGCTTCCAGTGTCGTGGGCCTTGTGGTCGGCGGCAATCTCCGTTTCGTCGCTCTCGGCATTCCGATCGGCCTCGTTCTGGCGGTGCTGCTCGCTCGCGGCATGTCCCGGTTTCTGTACGGCGTCGAGGCGATGGATGCACTGACGCTCGCGGGGACGTCCGCGTTGATGCTCACCGTTGGCCTGATTGCGTCGTACATCCCGGCGCGCCGCGCGGTGCGTGTTGACCCGCTGCTGGCGCTCCGCACAGCGGCCGTCTGCCTGCTCTGCCTCGGAACTGCGCGTGGAGCCGCCTCACAGGCGACGACGGTCGTCACGCCCGCAACCCTCGCCGCGCGCGGGCTCCCGATCCGGAGCGACACGGTGGATGGGTTCGTGGGCGACAAGGAGCAGCGCAACTTTTACGGGTTTCATGTCTACGCTGTGGCGCGCACGACCGTCGGCGGACGCGGTGCCTATCTGGTCTCCATGAATTACGTGGCGAGCGGCCGCGAGAAGCTGTTCCAGAGCGATACGCTGGCCGTGGATGCCGCGTCGCTTGCTCCGCTCTGGCACCGCTCCCACGCAAAGGTTGACGTTGCCGCGGTCACCTTCGCGGCGGGACATGCCACGGGCTCGGCGCAACGTGAGCACGAGTCGCGCGTCACGGTCGACCACCAACTTTCAGAAGGCGCTTTCGACTCCAACCTCGTCAGATGGATTCTCCCGATGCTTCCGCTCGCTCCTGGCTATCAGGCACGCATCACCTCATTCAGCATATGGAGGAACGCCGAGGTGACGACGACGCTCACGGTGACGGGCGAGGAAAGCGTTCGGGTGGGCGACCGGAAGATCGACACGTGGGTGGTTGCTTCGAGCGCAGGTCCTCGCCGCTGGATTGCGAAATCAACAGGTGAGGTTGTTCAGGAACATACCCCTTCAGGTGCCGGGGGGCAGGGTTTCTGGGAAGTCAAACGATGAACAGGCGCACAATCCGAATTCCCCAGCCCAGAGCCGCGAACGGGATCGGCAGCAGCGAGAGACCGATCGAGAAGGCAAACCCGTAGCGAAGGAGTACCGGGCCGATTACGCCGTACCTCTCACCCCAGACGCGGCGAATGAACAGCTCAGCCAACGGGCCGAGGGAATAGCAGAGATTCGCGAGGACACCGTACGCAAGAACCGCCGGCCAGGGAAAGGTGACGTTCTCTGCGTGGGGCGGGAGCACGGCGAAGAACCCCATCGCTGCCAGAGACAGCAGCCCCATGGCCCCGACCGCGGTATTGTATACCATGCGCCGCGACTCCCACCAGTTGATCACCGCGAACACGGTGGGCGTTTCGAGTACCGGCGTGAAGAAGAACCTGGTGACGGCGGTCATGACCTCCCTCTCGCGTTGAACGGGTGTCGGCCCGGACGAGATGTACTTTATCGTGTAAAGTACGGGCAGGCAAGAGGGGTCCATACTTGGCGGAGAGAGATCCATGCGCCGGTTGATGTTGGCCGGGATTCTTGTGGCTCGCGCGGCACTTTGTCAGGGCGCCGCAGCTGGTCGGGCCGATCGGGCGGGCGATGTGGCCCCCGATCTGGCCCTGGTAGGCGGCAGAGTCTATCAGTCGGCCGCCTCGCAACCCATCGAGAATGGTGTCGTGCTCGTCCGCAACGGGCGCATTACGGCCGTTGGCCCTGCGGATCGCGTTCGAGTGCCAAGTGGCGCAGTCATCGTTGACGCCACAGGCGGCGTGGTGGCGGCCGGCTTCTGGAACAGCCACGTGCATATGCTCAAGCCCGGGCTCTTCGGGGCAGATACGCTACCGGCGGCGGAGATCGCGTCCCAGCTGGAAGAGATGCTCACCCGCTGGGGCTTCACCACAGTGTTCGACGTCGCCTCTTCTCTCGACAACACCAACGCGATCCGGCGGCGCATCGCCTCGGGTGACGTGCGCGGCCCAAAAATCCTCACCGTGGGCGAGCCGTTCTACCCGAACGGCGGTACGCCCATTTATGTCCGACAGTTCTTCAGAGACAACCACCTTCCAACCGCAGAGGTCGGGACCCTCGATGAAGCGGTTGCTCGCGCGCAACGGCAGCTCCACAACGGTGCAGATGGCGTGAAACTGTTCGCCGGGGCGATCGTCGGGGGCGCAGTTGGCGTCCTCCCGATGCCTGTCGTTGTGGCGACGGCACTTGCCGCTGAGGCCCACCGAGCGGGCAAGCCGGTCTTCGCGCATCCGTCCAATACGCAGGGTCTCGACGTCGCGATAAGGAGCGGCGTTGATGTCCTTGCCCATACGACACCCATGAGCGGGCCATGGCCGCCAGCCCTTGTGCAGCAGCTCATCGCCCACCACCTGGCCCTCGTTCCGACCCTTTCGCTCTTTCGCGTGGAGGCGGCGAAGTTCGGTCAGTCAGCGGCGGACGCCGCATCTGACATGGACGCAGCGGTTCAACAGTTGAACGCGTTCTCCCGGGCAGGCGGCGAGGTGCTGTTCGGCACCGACGTGGGGTACACGGATGCGTTCGATACCACCGAAGAGTACCAGCTCATGGCCAGGGCATTGGATTATCGCCAGATACTCGCAAGTCTTACCACGAACCCCGCTGCGCGGTTCGGCTTCGCCCTGACGAAGGGGAGGATTGCCAAGAACTTCGACGCCGATCTCGTCGTGCTCGGCGCCGATCCCGAAAAAGACGTTACCGCGTTCGCCCGGGTTCGCTACACGATTCGCGACGGCAAGGTGATCTACCGGGCGGCACCTGCGAGACAAAACTCGGGGCTCACTGGCCCGCTGGAAGCCGGAATACGATGAGTTGCGGGTGAAGGGCTGACGCGAAGGTGCCGCTACCCAGTGGCGCGAACCGGATTGTCACGGTCGTCTTGCCGATGGGTGTGTCCAGCCGGAAGAACGACATCGTGCCGGGCACCATGGTCGCGACCGCAGTCGTGTCGGTCGTGATGGGGGCGAGTAGCAGCGGGTTTGGGCGCGGAATCTGCTGACTCGGACCCGAAGTCGCGAACAGTCGCGCCCAGAGTTGCTTCATGTTGCGCGTCGAGAAGCGGTTGACCGCGGGCGCGGTCGTTCTCGGAAGACCCGGCAAGCTGTCCGTATAGAGTGCAAGCCCGAAGTTGGCGAGCAAGGACGGAAATGTCTGCCCCGTCGCCTGCTCGATATCGGCGATTCCGTTGGATGGACCACGCTCGAGACGGCCGTACACTGCGCTTCCGCTCTGGTCGCCAAGCCAACGCACGAACGCCCAATCCCCTCCGCGCCACGCGAATCCGTTGCCCGAGTCCTCATTAAGAGTAAGGCTGGCCGTGTCGGGCTTGAGAGCAAACTGGTATGAATCGTAGAGAAAGCTCTGGACGAAGCCCTGCGCCGAATCGGGAAAAAGTTGTGTCGGATTGGTCCGGCACGTTGGGGGTGGGCATTTCTGCTCAAAGTAGATTGCGCCCAGTTCCTCGGCCACGATGCTCAGTCCCTCGTCCAGCCATGAGGCGCCCGCCTGGCCGCCGCTCACCGCCACGTGCTGCGAGTAGTTGATCAGATGCTGCAGTTCGTGGAGGAATGTACCGGGAAGCACGGTCCCGACCGCCGCTACGGTGTGCGGGCAACTGACGGTTCCCGAGGGGTCCGGTACGATTGAATAAAAGACTTCGCCCTGATTGGAGTTCGGGTCGGTCGTGCCGTTGAAATCACCAGGATCGAAGAAGCCCGCGACGTATCCAGACGACGCGCATGTTGACGACGGCGTGTCGGCGTTTACGACCGGCGTCATGAGCATGATCACATGGCCGTTCTGGTCGATGTCCGACGGAGGACCGAACGTCGTGGTGCCGATCGGGTAGAGCGTCTGGTCGATGTACTGTCCAAAACGCGTGAGCTGGTCCGCGGTGAAGCCATCAGGAGGGGCGAGCGAGTCGATGTAGAGCAGGATGTTGTTGCCTGCGTGCGCAAGTTGCGCGCGCACCGTCTTGAACTGCGGGGTGCCCGGAGTGAAGCTGGACAGCACGTGAAAACTGCGCATGCTGCCGACGGGGGGTACCACCACGGCGCTTGGCCGGCCGACGGAATTCTGCCGCTGGAAGGATGGCCTGGTGCCGGAGTTGGCGAACCGGCGGCCTCGGGCGCGCAGTCCCTGGTCGAACGCGAACTGGCGGGCGCTCGGCAAAATGGCCGGCAGCAGGCCGCCGCCAATGGTAGGTGTGATCGGCGACTGCAATCCGGCGGCGATACCCTGCGGCGCCGCGAGCGGTGGGTCGGTCGCGCTCCGCTGATCGGCCGATGCGCTGGCAACCGTCGCCGTACCATAAGAGATGGAGAAGGGGATCCGCACATTGGATGCCTGACCCGTCGCGAACTGCGGAACGATTACATAACTCGCTCCGTTGGCGGCGAGGGTCAGTGTCGTTCCGCCATTGCTGCAATCGATTCGCGCGGCCTGGGCGACGGCCAGTATCAACGTGTCGCCGATGCCGCAGGGGCTTTTCTTGAACGACGTGCCAGGGGGCGTCGTCGGGCTGTCGTGCCTGCACGAATACGCCGCGAGCACGAGGAGGAGTCCAAGACGGCGGCGAAGGCGTGGCATGAATGTCCCTGTTACAGTGGGCGCGGAGCGGAGATTCCGCAACTTCTCCCGACTTGCGGAGTGGGGTTGGCCCAAGGCGACTTACCGACGTCCGCGAGTGAGGGCTCGGATAACTTGCGGGCCCAATTCGTCGTAGCGCTTGCCGAGCACGGCGCGGACGTCCAACTCGAGCAGCACATCGGGATCTTGTAGCGACCGCCAATCCGACCCGCTCTTCCGCAAGCGGGCGAGCAGGTCGAGCGCATCGTCGAGTGCGTCCACACGACGCAGCGTGCCTGTCTGTGTGGCGGCCGCCGTGGCTGCCTTGTGCCGGTCGAGTGCTCGGCCGAGCCCGTCGCTCCAAGCCACGTACTCGCGAAACAGCTTCGGAGGCTTGGCCAGGGCGACACCAGCACCCCCGCGGCCGGTGAGGAAGAACTCCCCTGAGCTGGCTTCGGAAAACAGCATCATGAGAGGCGTGACCGTGCCCTTCGTCTTGCTCACCGTGGCCGAGAACCGGCCGCAGATAGTTGCGGTTTCATCGATGAACCATCGTCCCGGACCCACCGCTGTGCCATCCGCCTGCAACTCCATCCGATCACCGAGCACGGTCATGCCCTCCTTGTCCAGCTCCTGCGACGCGGCTGCGAGCGCTTCCTGCGTGGCGGGCGGCACTGCATCCTGCCCCCCGGGCGCTCGGTACGCGGTGCGCTGCGTGGCGAGGCGCCGAAGGGTGTCGATGCCGCTGGCAAGTGACTCGATGTGGCGCTTGGTCTCGGCATGTTGGTCTGCCCCGATGATTGGACTGGCATCCAATCCGGCCTGTGCGATGGCGCCTGCGCTGACATTGTGCCGTACCTCGGTGATGACCGCTTGGCCGGCGTGGAAGAGTACGGATAGTGGATGCCGACCGAGCCCGAGTTCCTGTTCGTCCGCCTCGGCGCTCAGCAATCCGTCGAACGTCTGAGCGTAGAAACGCACTCTCCCCGGCCGCGGGAGCGGCGCCGATGCGGCTGACGAGAGGCGCGCCAAGTTCTCCTCCGCGCTCGCAAGAAATGCGCGGGCGGCACTGCGAACTCTTTCATGCTGACCGGCCCCGATCACCCCACCGCCTGTACTGAAGTAGAGACTGGTTGTCCCCTCGGCAAAAACGGCGAGGGATGCCACGGCTTCCGGGTGGCCTGTCTCCATTAGAAGTCCCCAGACATGCGGCAGGGCAGTCGTCGGCGCCAAGCCGAGTTCCGCGGGCTTCATCGAGATCGCGGCGTTGCGGAGTTGCTGGGCGACCTTTGCGGGATCCGGCTTGGGCGACATTAGGGGACCGTCAGTTCGTAGTGAACGAACTCATCGTCGCGTTGCCAGTGGAGTGACTCATACAGCCGTCGCGCAGTGAGATTGGTGCGCTGCGTGGCGAGCGAGAGACCTCCGGCACCGGTTTCCTCTGCATGGACACGCGAGCGCTCGAGCAACGCGCGACCGACCCCGCTGCCACGATGCGCGGGATGCACATAGAGATCGTTCAGTATCCACGCCCGGCACGCGGCTACCGACCAGAAGCTCGGGTATAGCTGTACGAAGCCGACGAGAGTTGCGCCGTCCTCCGCAACGAATATCACGGACTCCCCCTTCTCGATGCGCTCGCGAAGAAAAACCTCAGCTCGGGTGGCATCCCCCGGCTGGTCGTAGAACTGGCGGTATGCGTCGAAGAGCGGAATGAGAGCTGCCAAGTCTTCGGGACGCGCTCGGCGGATGTTCATTGCTTGCGAACGGAGGAGTGGAGCTACGTGTTGCGTTTGTGGCGGCCGATGAAGATGGCGGCGCACGCCGCGGAGAGCCATGCCAGTACGCCTGAAACCAGCATGACCTGCCGGAAGCCGGCAAGGAACGACAGCTCGCCGTGCACCAGGATGCCAAGTGCAGCGATGGCAACGAGGCCGGCCATCCGGGCCACGGCATTGTTGATGCCTGACGCTGCTCCGGCATGGCGTTCGTCGACAGCACTCATTACAGTCGTCGTGAGCGGTGCGACGGTGAGCGTCATGCCAATCCCGAGCACGACAACGGCGGGGAAAAAGGTCGTCCAGTATGGTCCACTTTCACCGGGCAGGGCGAAAAGGGCATAGCCGACGCCCGCGATCAACGGACCCGCGACAAGCGGGCGCTTGGCACCATACCGGGCGACGAGCGACCCCGACCACCGTGAGAAGATCGAGAGCAACAGGATCATCGGCAGAATGGCCGCCCCGGCCGCCGTCGCCGAGTATCCGTGTAATTGGATGAGGTCCAACGGCAGGAAAAAGAAGGTGGCGCCGAGCGCCGCATACAGCAGCAGCGTGAGCGCGTTCGCGCCGAAGAAGTCCGCTGACCGAAACAGGTAGAGGGGAACGACAGGCGAGGTGGCGCGCAGTTCCGTGCGGATGAACAGGGCGGCGGCCAGTACGCTCCCAGCCAGCAGCCCCACGATCAGGGGATCGTCCCACCCCCGGCTCGAGGACTCGAGAAGAGCAATCACGAGGAGGCCAAGCGCGGCCGTGACGAGGATACTACCCGTCACGTCGAGCCGACCATGGTCTCCCGATGCGTCCGTCTCCTGCACGCGCCAATGCAGAATGACCACGATGGCGGCGGCGATCGGAAGGTTGATGAAGAACGCGGCGCGCCACGAGACGTGGTCAACGAGCCAGCCGCCGAACACCGGGCCAGCGGCTGAAGTGATGGCCGAGACGCCTGACCAGGTACCGATGGCCGCTCCGCGCGATTCGGGCGGGAACGCGGCACTGATGAGCGCGAGGCTCTCGGGCATGAGCAGGGCGGCGCCGATTCCCTGGACCGCTCGTGCCACAATGAGCTGCCGAATCGTCGGCGCAGCCCCACACCATGCGGAGGCGAGCGCGAAAATGAGCACGCCGAGGCCGAACATCCTGCGGCGACCGTAGACGTCGCCGAGCGCGCCGCCCAGCAGGAGCAGGGACGAAAGGCAAAGAGTGTAGGCCTCCACCACCCACTGCTGGTCGACCAGTGTGCCTCCGAGACCGCGCTGAATAGCCGGGAGGGCGACATTGACGACGGTACCATCGATGAACGCGAGGCTCGAGCCCAGGATGGATGCGACGAGTACCCAGCGGCCGCGTCGAGCGTCCGCGCTTACCAGAGCTGACGCGCCGCTGACGTGGACGCAGCCGGGCTGCTGAAGACTCGGAACTGGCTCGTGGTTCGGCATGCCGCAGTGATTGTCCCGCGTGTGGCGAACCACGTTCATGGCGAGATCGCAATGAGTCAAGACCTCTGAGAGCAGCTCCGTGTACTGAGACGGCACACGGCGACTGCCACCTACTCGTAGCGAAGCGCCTGCATCGGGTCCACGCGCGTCGCTCGCACTGCCGGCACGAGTGTTGCCAGCAGTGCGAGCAAGAGCAGGAACACCGGGATGGCCACGAAAGTCGTGGCATCCAGCGCGCCCACACCGAATAGCAGTCGGGTCACGAAGCGAGTGAGCCCCGCTGCACCGAAGACACCAACCGCAACGCCGATGACCGCGGGCAGCATCCCCTGCACGATCACCAGACGGCGCACCGAGCCGGCATTCGCTCCCAGCGCGAGGCGCACGCCTATCTCCCGGGTGCGCTGGCTCACGGAGTACGAGATGACGCCGTAGATGCCAACCGCCGCGAGTGTCATAGCCAGCAACGCGAAGCCCGCCATCAGCGTCGTTGCGAAACGCTGCTCGCGAACCGCATTTGCGAGGACGTCGTCGAGTGTTGCCACATTGGTCACCGGCAACGCGGGATCCCTGGCACGTATGACTGCTTCCACCGGCCTGACGAGGGCGCGCGGATCGCCTGCCGATCGTACGACGAGCGTCATGGCCCTCCGTGTATTCCCGAACGATGCAGCGAACTGGTTGTGTGGCGCGAAGTATTGTCGCTTGGGTGCGCGCATCAGGCCGTCGTGCCGCGTGTCGGCAACGATTCCGACGATCTCTCGCCAGGGCCCGTCTGGCCTGCCAGTGCGAATCCGCTTGCCAATCGGATCCTCGTTGGGGAAATACTGCGACGCGAACGTCTCGTTGATGATGATCACCTGCGGACCCTCGGCCCTGTCAGTCGCATCGAAGAACCGGCCGCGCACCAGGCGGATCCGCATCGCCTCGAAGTACCCGGGCGTCACCACCTGCCAGTCGGCGGAATGGTTCGGCTCTCCCCGGCTCACGGGGCGCCCCTCGATCGCGACGCCGGCGTCTCCGATTTCCGCCGCCAGCGGAAGGACGCGTACAAAACCCGCCGACTGCACACCGGGCAAGCGGCGGACGTCGGCGGCCAGTTCTTCGTAGAACCGCACGAGCTCGGGATTTCCCGCATAGTTGGCCGGCGGGAGCGACATGCGCATGCTGAGCACGTTGTGCGCGTCGAACCCGGGATTCACCTGCGTGAGGTTGCGAAAACTCCGGACCAGGAGTCCGGCGCCAATGACGAGGGTCACCGCGATTGCCATCTCGGCTACCACCAGCAGGGCGCGTCCCCGGAGGCGCCCTTTCCCCTCACTTCCCGAGCGACCGCCCTCGCGCAGTGAACCTGCCAGGTTCACGCGCGCCGCGCGCAACGCGGGAATCGCGCCGAACACGAGGCCCGTAACGAGCGAGAGCGCCAATGTGAACGTAAGAACCGTCAGATTGACGCCGAGTTCGTCGGCCCGGGGAATGCTGGTCGGTGCCACAGCGCCCAGTACGCGCACGCCGCCCCATGCCAACAGCAAGCCGAGTGTGCCTCCGGCAAGGGAGAGGACGAGGCTTTCCGTGAGCGCCGTCTGCAGCATGCGGGTGCGCGAGGCGCCGAGCGCGGTCCGCACCGCCATCTCTCGCTCGCGAGCGTCGGCGCGCGTGAGGAGCAGATTGGCAACGTTCGACGCGCTCAGACCCAGCAGCAGGGCTACCGCACCGAGCAGCACGAGGAGCACCGTGCGCACGCCGCCATTCACCTCGTCCGTCAGGCCAACGGCAAATGCGCTGAACTGCGCGGTCACCGGCCACACACCCTCGGAGGTCCATCGGGCTGCGATCGCCTGCAGCTCACGCGTGACCCGCGCGGGGGTGACGCCCGGCGGGAGGCGGGCGACGCCAAACATGCCGTGATTGTCGTTGACGTTAGCCGGGTCGAGACCCAGCGGGGTGAACAGCTCGGCGCGCGTCCGGCGCTGGAACTCGAGCGGAAGCCTGAAGCTGCGCGGGAGGATCCCAACGACCGTGTATGAGGCGCCATCCACTTGAACGGTGCGTCCCACGAGCCCGACATCCCCCCCGTACCGCCGCTGCCAGAGTCCGTAGCCGACGACGGCGACCCGCGGTCCATTCGGGACGTCCTCGGCAGGGGCAATCCAGCGGCCGCGTTCCGGGCTCGCGCCAAGCAGGTCGAAGACATTGTGCGTGACATTCACCGCCTCCACGCTCTCCGGACTACCGTCGCCCGTAAGTGCGACAGTTCCGTTGTCGGCCCATGCACCGATCTCGGCGAAGAGATCGCCATGGCGCGTGTATTCGAAGTACTCGCGCGTGGACATCCAGGTCTTGTCGAAGTTGCTCCACTTGCTCCAGATCAGCGAAATGGAGCCGGGATCCCGATACGGGAGCGGCCGCAGAAGTACGCTGTCGACGACGCTGAAAATGGCGGTATTGGCGCCGATGCCGAGGGCGAGCGTAAGGAGGACAATGCCCGTGAACAACGGACGACGAATGAGGGAGCGGAACGCCAGACGCACGTCGTTCAGAACAGATGTCATAACCATGGGCCTCGGGCTACGGGTCAATCCTTAGATAGCGGCTCGACCCGCAGAGTTGCAGGCGACTGCAGTCAAGGACGGCGGCTTGCCGGCGTCACCCTTCGCGGCGCAATGCCACGGCCGGGTCGACCCGCGATGCCCGGTAAGCTGGAAGGAACGCAGCTGCGATCGTCACAAAGACGAGCAGCACCGCTGTTTCGGCGAACACCGCGGGGTCGGTTGGCTCCACCGAGAATAACAGGCTAGATACGAGCCGCGTCACGGCGAGCGCGCCGGCCAGGCCTGCGAGCACGCCCAAGCCGGCCAACGTGCAAGCCTGTCGTAACACCATGCGCAGCATCTCTGTCGACTGCGCGCCGAGCGCCATGCGCAGTCCGATTTCGCGGGTGCGGCTCCCGACGATCTGTGCCAGCACGCCATACAGGCCAAGCGCCGAAAGCGCGAGCGCGGCTACGGCAAACCCGGCGAGGAGGCGTGAGAGAAAGCGCGGACGCGCCACGGACGCGCCCATGCGCTCGTCCATGGACCGTCCCGCGGACACCGGTTGCAGCGGATCGATATCGCTCACGGCGCGACGCACCGCGGAGGCAGGCGCGCCCGGACCGGACGCTCGAGCCACGAGGTTCATTGCGGCTTGGGGATCCTGCGCCATCGGCACGAACAGCTCCGGGCGCGGTGCCCGGTCGAGGCCGAAGTGATGCACATCGCCCACCACACCGACGATCGTCCGCCACGTCGTGCCGCCGTCGCGATTGCCGAATCCGACTCGCGCACCCACGGGATCTGCGGCGGGCCAGTATTTCCGCACTGCGGATTCGTTGACCACCGCAACGGGTGCCGCCTGTGCGTCGTCGCGCACTTCGAATACCCGGCCGCGCCGTAGGGGAATACCAAGCGTCTGGAAGTATGAGGCCAATGCAACCTGGTACTCGATGGTCTGGTCGGTCGCCCGCTCAGGCTTGGCACGTCCGTCGATCTGCAATCCGCGATTCATGGAGCGGCCGCTGACGGGAAGGTTCGATACTGCGCCGACTGATCTGACGCCCGGCACGCGAGCAATGGACGCGATCGCGCGATCATAGTAGGACTCGATGGCCGACGGCGTCCCATAGGATGCATGGGACAAGGAAGTCTCGAGCGTGAGAACGTTCTCCCTGCGGAACCCCGGGTCTACGCGCACCAGCATCTCATAGCTCTTGAGCAAGAGTCCCGCACCGACGAGCAAGGTGAGGGACAGGGCGAGCTGAATGACGACCAGTCCTTGGCGCAGTCGCTGCCGCCCACTTCCGGTGGATGACCGTCCGCCCTCCCGCAGGGCATCAAATGGTGCCGCCGCCGACACTCGCATGGCGGGCACAAGGCCGGCGCCGAGTCCGGACACGCAGGCGAGCACCATGGCGAAGGCAAAGACGCGGCCATCAACGGTAACCCTCGCGATTTCCGGAAGACCGAGCGTGCCCGCCGCGGCCAGCGCGCGAACACTGGCCCCGGCCGCAATCACACCGAGTGTTCCGCCGAGAAGCGCGAGGAGCAGGCTTTCCGCCGCCACTTGCGCAACCAGCCTGCTTCGTGAAGCGCCGAGCGCCGCGCGCACCGAAAACTCACGCGCCCGCGCCGCAGATGACGCGAGCATCAGGCTTGCCACGTTGGCGCACACGATCAGGAGGACGAACCCGACGATGCCGAACAGGATGAGCACAGTGGCTCGGCGATCTCCAACCAGGGCGTCGCGCAGCGGCACGACGTTCACGCCCAGGTCACGATTGGTCTCCGGGTGCAGGGTCGCGATGGCGCCCGCGAGCTGCGCGAGCTCCGTTCGGGCTGCGCCAATGGAGGCTCCCGGGCGCAGGCGGCCGATGGCGGTGAAATAGTGCAGGTCGCGCGCTGCGGCAATGTCACCGGCAAACCCGGCCAGCGGCGGCACGCCCCGGTCGGCGAGGGTCCATAGGTCGGCGGTTTCGGGAAACAGGAAGTCCGGCGGCATGACGCCGACGATCGTGACCGGCGAATCGTCGAGGCGTACCGTGCGCCCGATCACTCCCGGGTCACCGCCGAACTGCCGCCTCCAGAGGGCGTCGCTGAGCACCGCGACGGCCTGAGCGCCGGCCGAATCTTCGGCGGGCCTGAAGACTCGGCCGAATCGCGCAGAGGCGCCAAGCATGCTGAAGATATTTGCGGAGACGGCGGCGCCGAGCACCCGTTCGGGCGCTGCACCGCCGGTGAGTGTCTGGCGCGATGTGCGATATGCGGCGAGCGATGTGACCGTGCGGGATTCGCGTCGCCAATCGAGGAAATTCGCCGGCGCCGCATTGCGGCGATCGTTGTCCGGCGCGGTCTCGAACAGGACTACGAGTCGTTCGGGATCCGGATAGGGCAGCGGACGCAGGAGGACGGCGTCGACGATGCTGAACACGGCGGTCGCCGCGCCCAGTCCGAGCGCGAGCGTGAGTGCGGTCACGACAGTGAACGTGAGGTTCATTCGCAACGTGCGTGCGGCGTTGCGCAGCAGCTGGGCGACTATTGGCATGGTGTCCTATCGACAACCACTGTCGTTAAACGGTTGCCTGACGGCGTGATGTCAAATGCGGAGCGCAGA
>DASZZO010000306.1:0-17352 GCA_035544915.1 Gemmatimonadaceae bacterium
GGGGTGCTGGTGCTGGCCGCGATTGTTTACAGGATGCTGCGAGGGAATTAGCTCCCCCGCGCGGTGTGAGGCCTGAGGTGCGGCCTGCGGCGCACCTCAGCCGCGGACGATGGCCCGGACGGCCGCCTCTTGCATCGGCCGTTCGCCGCCCCAGGCGCAGAGGATGTTCGGGGCGAAGGGCATGGTGGCGGCGAAGCGGGGATGGGAGAACAGGATGACAAGCGTGTCGCGGTGTTGGTCTCTCGCGGTGGTGAGGATGCGCTCCATATGCGTGATGCTGACGCTCGAGAAGCCTGAGCTGCCCTTCCACGCGACGACGTCGGAATAGGCGGCGATCAGGACGGGGACACGCGTGTTGCTCGTGGGAACCGCAACCTCGGTGGCCTCAACCTCCATGGTGCGGAGCGCGGCGACGAAGTGTTCGCGGGACGTGACGGACCAGGCGCCCCCGGCGTCTTCGTCGAGTTCCACCAGCTCGAGCGCTGAGCCCAGGCGCGGGAGGGTACCGCGCACGAGGTGCACGGAGCGATCGGCGGTTCGGCGGGCCCACATGATGTCGTCGAGCGTGCTCTGCCGCGACTCGGCGGGGTGCGCCCAGACGGCCCAGCGATCGCGCCGGAGAATGGCGTCGCGCACGCGGTCCGGTGACAAGGTTCCGTTCTGCGCGGCGTGCTCGAGGGCGCGTGCGACGCCGCCGACGTCCATCGGCGCGAGGAGCACGTCGCATCCAGCGGAGACTGCGCGGACCGCGACGTCGAGTTCGGTTCCGGCGGCGAGAAGGCCGTCCATCTCGAGCGAGTCGCTGGCGATGAGACCGTCGAAGTCCATTTCGTGGCGCAGCAACGTCGTCAGGATCGGTCGGGACAGCGTCGCGGGCGCGCCGCTCGAGTCGAGTGTCGGATACGCAACGTGCGCTGTCATGATGGACGCTACGCCAGCATCGACGGCCGCGCGGAACGGGAAGATGTCGTCGTTCCAGAGCTGTGCGGCGCGGGCGCTCACCCTGGGGAGCGTTCGGTGCGAATCTTCCGTGGCCTGGCCGTGACCGGGATAGTGCTTGGCGCAGGCAAGCACGCCTTCGGCCTGGCAGGCGTCTATCCAGTCCACCAGGAGGGGGGCGGCGGCACTTGCGTCGGCGCCGGGCGAGCGCGTGCCGATAATCGCGCTGCCTGGCGCCACATCGAGGTCGCACACCGGCGCGAGCGCCCAGTTGAGCCCCATCTGTTTCAGTTCGCGCGCCGTGATGCGCGCGGCGCGGCGCATCGTGCCGGAATCGTTGAACGAGGCGAGCGCACCCATCGGCGGAAGGCCGATGCAGCCATCGAACTGCTGTCCTGCGCCGCGCTCGACGTCGGCTGCGAGCAGCAGGGGAATGGAGGAGCGGCCGCTCAACTCGGCGACCAGCGAGGTGACGTCGCTACGCGGGCCGCCGCGGATGAGAAACCCGCCCACGCCGAGCTCGAGCGCGTCGTCGATGCTGTCGCGGAGATAGTCGAATCCGTGAGATGGGTCCCAACGGAGCGCAGGAAGGAGAAGAGAGGCGAGACTCACGCTGGTGTGAACGTGCCCAGAACGCGCGGTCCGCGTGCGCCCGTTGCGCTGGGCACGTTGCCCGGGCGGCCATTCAGATGAAGCCAACCCAGCAGCGCGAACGCGACGGCCTCCTTGGCCTCGCCGTCGAAGTAGAGATCGTCAAAGCGCACGACGCGCCGCGCCTGGAACGAGCCGCTTGCGGTGACATCGGAGAGCTCGCGCTCGATCGCGTCGAAGAGTGCGGGGTTCTTCGCTCCGCCGCCGGAGAGCACGACCTCGGCGACAGGCTCGGGAATGAACCGTGCGAACGCGAGCGCAATACTCCTCGCTGTGAGCCGGACGGCGGTGGCAACGATGTCTTCGTTGGAGCAGCCGTGGACTTCCTTGCGGCAATGCTCGATGAAGTGTGCGAGGAACGCGGGCGTGAACAGCTCGCGGCCCGTGCTCTTGGGCGGAGGCGCATCGAAGAAGGGAAGCTTGAGAAGATGATCCACGACTGCCGTGATGGGCTGGCCGCGGCGTGCGAGCGCGCCGTCCTTGTCCATGGTGAGCGCCGGGTAGAGCGCGTTCACCACTCCGTCGATCACGCGGACGCCGGGGCCGGTGTCGAAGGCGCGGACGCCGTCGAGCCTCGGACCTGCCGCGGGCGGCACGACGGTCACGTTGCCCATGCCGCCGACGTTCTGGAGCGCGCGCCAGTGATCGTGTGCGGAGAACAGCAGCGCGTCGGCGATCGGCACGAGTGGCGCGCCCTGTCCGCCTGCGGCGACATCGCGCACGCGGAAATCGGAAATGACACTGAGCCCCGTGCGCTCCGCGATGACTGCGGCCTGGCCGAACTGCCAAGTTGCATGGGGCGGGTCGTGCCACACGGTATGCCCGTGCGACGCGATGGCGGCGATGTCGGACCGTGCGACGCCGGCCTCCGCCATCGCGGTGACGGCGGCATCGGCCAGCCATGCGCCGAGTTCGAAATCGAGCGCCGTGTAGTCCTGTGGAGCGACACCGGCCATTGCCATGGAGAGGCGCTGCCGCTGGCCCGCTGAGTATGGACGCGAGACGAAGGCCAGGAGCTGCTGCGCGATCTTGCCATCGCTCTCGGTAAAGCGGACGACGACGGCGCAGATGCCGTCGAGTGAGGTGCCTGACATCAGGCCGACGACAACCGCACCACTCCCGTGCGCCGGCTTGCCAGGCAACGGATCCGTCGCGGCGCGGTGGGACGGGGCGACCGTCATTTCACGGCAGGAGGAGCTTCGTGCACAACGCGGCGAATCACGCCCCCGGCGGATTCGAGCGCGGCACTCGCTTCGGAAGCCGGTACACGACGTTTCTGCATGACGATCGCCAGCTTGACCGAACCGCCGGCCTTGTCGAGCAGCGCGCGTGCCTCCTCGCGCGGGACACCGCAGACTTCGCTGACGATGCGCTCGCTCCGGTCTTTCAGCTTTTCGTTCGTCGCCTGCAGATCCACCATCAGGTTGCCATAGGTCTTGCCGAGGCGGATCATCGCGCCGGTGGTGATGGTGTTCAGCACGAGCTTCGTTGCAGTGCCCGCCTTCATGCGCGTGGAGCCCGTGAGGACTTCGGGGCCGGTGATGACGACAATGGCGATATCGGCGGCCGCGAGCGTCTCCGCCGGTGGCGGCGAACAGGCGATGATTGCGGTCCGCGCGCCGAGTGCCCTGGCGTACTCGAGCGCTGCGCGCACGTATGGCGTGGTGCCGCTGGCGGCGATGCCGACGACGAAGTCGGTCCTGGTGACGCCCGCGGCCTTCAAGTCCTGCTGCGCCCCGAGCGGGCGGTCCTCGGCGCCTTCCTGCGACCGGGTGAGTGCGGCCGCACCGCCGGCGATGATGCCCTGCACGAGTTGGGGCGCGGCGCCGAACGTCGGCGGAATCTCCGAGGCGTCGAGCACGCCGAGCCGCCCCGACGTGCCGGCACCGACATAGAAAAGCCTGCCGCCCGCGCGGAAGGTCTCTTCAGCCATCGCGAGGGCGCGCGCGACCTGTTCCCGCTGCAGCGCCACCGCGCCGGGGACCGCGCGATCCTCGGCGTTGATGAGATCGACTATTTCCAGAGGAGACGCGAGGTCGATATCGGCGCTGGCCGCGTTGCGCTGCTCCGTGATTCGCGGGTCTTGGGCCACGCGGCTAAGTTACCAATCGTGCGCGGATCGGCCAACCGGAGGAGACACCCGTGAACATTCGACGCTCAGCAGGAACTCCTGCTCTCTCGTCCGTGCTGCTGGCTTCCCTGTTTCTTGCCGGATGCCACCAGCAGCCGCAGCCGGGTGCGCCCGCGAGCGGCGGCGTCCAGCAGACGGTTCCGAACGTCGCGATAGTTGACCAACGCGACGCCGAACGCGTTGCCGAGGCCGCGGCACATGCGGCATTTCCGAATGGATGGCGGTTTCCGGTTGGCGTGAAGCCCAGCGTGGGCGAGCACGCGATGGTTGTGAGCAACTCGAAACTCGCGAGCGAAGCTGGCGTCGAGATACTCAAGGCGGGCGGCAATGCGGTGGACGCCGCCGTCGCGACGGGCTTCGCGCTGGCGGTGACGTACCCCGCCGCGGGCAACATCGGCGGCGGCGGTTTCATGAACGTGCGGATGGCCGACGGACGCACCGCCGCCATCGACTACCGCGAAGTTGCGCCACTGGCGGCCACGCGCGACATGTACCTCGATGCAAGCGGCAAACTCACCGACAAGAGCATCAAGGGGCACCTCGCCTCCGGCGTTCCCGGGGCGGTAGCGGGCATGGCCGAAGTCCTCCGGAAGTACGGCTCGATGCCGCTGGCGAGGGTGATGGCGCCGGCGATTCGGCTGGCGAGCGAGGGATTCGTGGTGGACAGCGCGTCCGCGCGGGGGCTCGCGAGCTCTGCCACGATGTTCGCCGCCTCTGGCGGCGCGGCGGTGTTCCTGCCTGGCGGCAAGCCATTGCCGGCGGGCGCACGACTGGTGCAGGCCGACCTCGCCCGATCGCTGCGATTGATCGCCGAGCAGGGCGCGGGGGCATTCTACGGTGGGGAGGTGGGCGACTCGCTGGTGGCCGAGATGAAGCGCGGTGGCGGCATCATTACGAAGGAAGATCTGCGCCGCTACACGCCGCTTTGGCGCACACCGATCAAGTCGACGTATCGCGGCTACACGCTGCTCACGATGCCACCCGCAAGTTCCGGTGGCATCACGATGAGCGAGGCCCTGAACATCCTCGAGAACTTCGCGCCGCTGCCGCCGCCGGGGAGCACGCAGTACGTGCATCTATTGGCAGAGTCTTACCGCCGATCGTTCATTGACCGCAACAGCAAGCTGGGCGACCCGGCGTTTGTGAAGGTTCCGAGTGACGCGCTCACGAGCAAGGCGTACGCCAAGCAGCTTGCGATGCAGATTGACCGGACGCATGCCTCGAAGACGCCGGTCTTCGACCCAAAGGCCGAGGGCGAACACACGACGCACTACTCCGTTGTAGACGCGATGGGCAACGTGGTGGCGACGACGACCACGCTGAACGGTGGCTACGGCTCAGGCGTGTGGGTGCGGGGCGGCGGATTCTTCATGAACAACGAGATGGACGATTTCGCGGCCCAGCCCGGACAGCCGAACATGTTCGGCCTGGTGCAGGGCGAGGCAAACGCGATTCAGCCCGGCAAGCGCATGCTGTCCGCCATGGCGCCGACGATCGTGCTCGACCCGCAAGGACAGGTGCTCCTCGTGACGGGCGCGGCCGGAGGACCGACGATCATTACCGCGACGATGGAAGTAATCCTGAACGTGATCGAGCATCACATGACCCTGGCCGACGCAATGCGCGCGCCGCGGTTGCACCATCAAGCGTTGCCTGACGTGATCCGGTACGAGGCGAATGGACTGAGTGCAGCGGTGACGGACTCACTCAAGGCGATGGGGCACGCCGTTCAGTCGCAGAATGGGTTGGCGAACGTGAACTCGATCATGCGGGTGAGGGGAGCGTGGCAGGGGGTGTACGAGCCGAGGGGTGTGGGCGGGGCGGTGGGATACTAGGTCACTGCACGCGAGGCGCCTTTAAACACGGGGCGGCGAGGGTCAGTGACTCTCGCCGCTCACGTTTCTCTGTCTCTTCTCTCGCTCTTCGCTCTTCTCGCGATCATCCCCTCATCTATCGACTTGCCATGCTTCTGTCCATCCGTGGTTCCTTGGTGCCCGCTTGTCCTCCGCTTGGCCCGCTCGCCCTCCGCTTGCCCTCCGCTGCCCACAGCCTCTCCCTTCCCAACTCACAACTCCCATCTCTCGTCCTCAACTCGCCACTCTCAACTCCAGTCTCTGGTCTTCAACTCTCAACTCCTCGACTCCTCGACTCTTCAACTGCCTCTGACACTCACCGGGCGGTCCAGGACGACCGTTATGGTTCCCGTGTTCGGCACGCATGCGTCGTAGTCTGCCGTTCCCGCGGCAACAGCGGTGCCAGCTGCTGCGCCAACGACTCCTCCAATCACTGTTGACCTTGTGTCCTTGCCGATCACCTGTCCAGCGACCGCGCCAATCGCGGCGCCAGCGGCGATTTTCTCGGCCTGGACCTGCGTGCTCTGGACGCGCTCCATGTTGAAGCTTGGCGTCTGCGTCACCCGTCCCTGAACTGGGTACGTCACGCCGCCCACACTGAGCGAGACGGGAACGAAGGACAGCTTGGCGTGGTCCTTGGAGTGCTCACTGCGAACGGACTCGACGACGCGGAACCGCATCGAGGTACCGGCGGGGATCGTTACGCCGTTTGAGCCCGAAACCTGGTCGTTGAGTGTCGCGGCGAAGAGATCGCCGGCGTGGTGGGTGTTCGTGCAGACGTTGGGTATCGAGTGCACGGCGAGGGTCGTACCGGCGCCGATGGTGCCAGATCGCATGGCAGGGGCGCGCGGTGCAGTGCGCTCGCGCGGTGTAGAGGGAGCAGGCGATGAACTGCCGGTGCTTCTGGCGCTCGTCGAGTTGCTGCCGGACGCGAGTGGCCGGTCGTTCAGCGGCGACGCCGCGCCGGATGTCGGGGCAAGCTCGATGGCGCGGCCGTTGGCGTCCTTGGCCGCCGCATCCTTGCTCGAGCAGGCCGCGCTCGACAGCAGGGCCGCGAGCGAGAAAACAACGGTTGATGAACGGATCGTCGGGCGCATTGTTGCTCCTTATAGTGAGCGCTTGCCTCAGTCTGAAGGCAAGCACTCGGACCACCGACGAGTAAGTGAATCAATGGACTAGGCCGTTCGTACTAGACTGTCGCGCCGCGCCGGTACAAAGACGTTAGTGCGTGGCCAGCTTGACCTTGAGAGGCTGCGTGAGCGTGACCGTCAGTGCGCCAGTGGTCGGCATACAGCCATCGTAGTCGGCGGTGCCGGCCGCAACGGCGACGCCCGCACCGGCACCTACCGCAGCACCGATGACCGTCGACCGGGTATTGCGGCCAAAGATCTGACCCGCGAGCGCGCCGATCGCCGCCCCCACGCCCACTTTCTTTGCCTGATCAGCAGTGCTTTGCACGCGCACCGTCTCAATCGGCGTAGCGCGGGCGACCCGAGCCTCGAGTGGGTAGGTGGCATCGCCCACTCGCACGGACGCAGCATCAAACGCCAGCTTGACGCTGTCCTTGCTGTGAATGCTCTTTGCCGATTCAGCCACGCGCAACATCACCACGCTGCCGGCGGGAATCGTCACGCCGTTGGACCCCTGTACTGTCTCGCTGAGCGTTGCCGCGACCCTGTCGCCCACGTGATGCGTGTTGGTGCAGATGCGGACTGCGGGATGCACCGTGAATGTGCGTCCAGGCTCGACCGTTCCTGTGGGCGCTTCTACGACGGCTGGTGCGGCGGCAGGGGCCGCTGCCGCGCCGCCAGCGGCGGACGAAGGCGACTGGTTGATTGGTGTGACGACCACGGTGGGTGCGGGCGGCGTTGGAGTCTGTGCTACCGACCTCGGTCTTTGTGGCTGTTTTCTGGGTGCTGGCGCAGGGGCAGGCGCGGAGGTCTGCTGCGCTGGAACATCGTTCAGTTGCGGTTGCGTGCCGCTGGCAGGGGCAAGCTGTATCTCACGCACCGGCTGGTTGGCTGGTTGCTGGGCGTCCTTGTTGCTGCACGCGCCGAGAAGGGCGATCGTCGCAAGGACAAGGGGCGTGCGCAGCCCGAGACCTTTCAGTTCTTGCATGGGGTACTCCGTGTTTGGTGCGAGGACGCGCAGATGCGCGCCGGGGTTTCACGAGTGCTATCGGCAGTGCCACAGTCCGGCGGCTATTAATTCAATGTGACCGCCCTCCGACGCCTTCTCCCGTATTACCACCCGTACCGCCTGCAGGTTGCATTCGGCCTGCTGGCCGTGGTGATCTCGAGCACATTGTACAACGCCATTCCGTCACTCATGCGGCAGGCGATTGACGGGATGCAGGGCGGGCTGGCGTCGCGCGCCGTCTGGATCATTGCGGCCAGGATGGTGGGCGTCACCCTGGTGCTGGCTGTGTTTCGCTGGCAGATGCGTGAGCAGCTCAATGGTGTGAGCCGTCGCATCGAAAACGACCTGCGCGACGACCTCTTCGCCCACCTCGCCACCCTCGACGCAGGATGGTATGGCCGAACGCGAACAGGCGAGATCATGGCGCGCCTTACGAACGACCTGGGCGCCGTGCGAATGGCTGCTGGGCCGGCGATCATGTACCTCACCAACACCTTGTTCGGGGGCGTCATCGCCCTCGCATTCATGTTGCAGATCAGTCCGCAGCTCACGGCGCTCGCGCTGATGCCCATGATTCTCCTCCCGATCGTCACCCTCAAGCTCGGCAACGTGGTGCACGACCGGTTCGAGGCGGTGCAGGCGCACTTTGGCGATCTCACGACAATGGCGCAGGAGAACCTGTCGGGCGTGCGCGTCGTGCGCGCCTATCGCCAGGAAGCCGCCGAAGGCGAGCGTTTTACTGCGTTGAGCGAGGAGTACGTGCGACGCAACATGGGACTCGCGCGATTCTACGGATTGATGAACCCCGCATTTACTGTGCTGGCGGGCCTCGGTGCCGCCGCCGTGCTCGGAATCGGCGGGAGCTATGTACTCAGGGGCACCATGACGGTGGGCGCGTTCGTCGCCTTCGGGTTCTATCTGTCGAATCTCACGTGGCCGCTGATTGCGCTCGGTTGGGTGACGAACCTGTTCCAGCGTGGCGCGGCGTCGATGGCGCGGCTCAACGAGTTGTTCGATGCGGCACCGGCGATCGCGTCGAGCGCGACCGCGAGAGCACTGCCGCCGAGTTCCGGCGGACGTGCCATCGAGTTCCGGAACGTTTCGTTCCGTTACGGTGAACGCGAGGTGCTCCACGACCTCTCGTTCAGCATTCCGGCCGGCGGCACGTTGGGCGTGGTGGGTGCAACGGGGAGCGGCAAGAGCACGCTGCTCGAGCTGATTCCGCGGGTGTACGACGTCACGAGCGGCGTCGTGGAAGTCGATGGCATACCGGTGACCGACCTCGACCTGTCGGTGCTGCGCGGCGCGATCGGCTTTGTGCCGCAGGAGAGCCTGCTGTTCAGCGATACGATCGAGTCGAATCTTGCCTACGGTGGCACCAGCGCCGAGGACGCGCGTTGGGCGGCCGGCGTCGCGCAGCTCGGGGAGACAATCGGCGACTTCCCCGCTGCGTATGGCACCATGCTGGGGGAGCGCGGGATCAATCTCTCGGGTGGACAGAAGCAGCGTGCGGCCATGGCGCGTGCACTCGCCCGGCGGCCCGGCATCGTGATTCTCGACGATGCGCTGTCGGCGGTGGATACCCACACGGAAGCGGCCATTTTGCATGGGCTGCGCAACGCGCTCGCGGGGCGCACGACGGTGATCGCCTCGCACCGGATCACCGCGATTCGTGACGCGACGCATATCATCGTGCTGGACCAGGGACGGATCGTGGAGCGGGGGACGCATGAGGCGCTGCTGGCGCTGCGCGGCAGATACTGGGCGTTGCTGAAGCGACAGCAGTTGGAGGAGGCCGTAGAGGCGGCATGAACTGGGGACCCTGGTGCGGGGTATAGCCCTCCGACTCGCTGCACCCTTCACTTGAGACGCGTTACGAGATCAGGCTGAGGGGCCTTACGAGATTCAGGAGGAGGCAATGAAACGATTCCTTCTTTCCGCTTTCCTCGTTTCGGCATTGCCGGCGAGCGCAGTGCGCGCGCAAACGCCCATGCGATTTTCGGTTGCGGGCGGCATGTCGCTGGCCATTGGTACTCTCGGCGACGTTTCCGACGTCGGATTCGATATCGGCCTGAGGGGCGAGACCGTGCGTGGTCGCGAGTGGGGGTTCCGCGGTGACTTGACGTGGGATCGGTTCGGCGCGCGGGGGCCGGTGGATGCCTACTCATACCTGGGCCTCGCCGCCAACCTGCTGCACCGGCATCGTGGGCAGCTCTACGAGTTCGGCGGGCTCGGACTCTACAACCGGAAGATCGCGTTCAGGGAGTCCGGGGATAACGTCAGCGACTCCAACCTTGGCATGCAGTTCGGCGTGGGGCTCAACTTCAGGTCGAACAACACATTCGTGGAGCTGGGGCTTGTGAATGTCTTCACCGAGCGGTCGAACAATGCCTGGTTTCCGTTGAGGTTCGGCGTGCGATTCTGATTGACGGCGTGTGACGCAGCGAGGAAGACGGACGCTGCGCCCTCAAAGCCGGTCCTTCAGAAATGACGGGGTGAACGCCTGCATCCAGGTTGACAGAATCGCGAAATAGTTGGTCACCATCAGCACGCCGACGAACACCAGCAACGCGCCGGCCAGGCGATTGACCCATATCATCTTCGCCTTGTGCCTCGCGAAGAGCTCGAGGAACCGTTCGACGGCCAGGGCGGCCACGAGAAAGGGCACCGCGAGGCCGAGGGAGTAGCAGAGGAGAAGCAGGAGACCGCGTGAGAGGCTGGCGGCGCTCGCGGTGTACGTGAGGATGGCGCCCAGGATGGGACCGAGGCAGGGACTCCATCCGGCACCGAACGCGATCCCCACAATGACCGTGCCGAGATAGCCCACGGGCTTCTCGGCGATGTGCACGCGGCGCTCTCTCATGAACGCGCCGATGTTCAGCACGCCAAGCAGATACAGCCCGAACACGATCACCAGCACGCCACCGACGCGCGAGATCCAGACGCGATTGCTCAGGAGGAGGCGCCCGAGCAGCGTGGCCGTGGCTCCGAGCGCGAGAAAGATGAGCGTGAAGCCGGAAATGAACAGCAGTGAATGGATCAGCGCGGTACGGCGCGCGCGGGTCACGTCTTCGAGCGAGAGCCCGGTAATGAATGTGACATAGCTCGGAATGAGCGGGAGCACGCACGGGGAGAGAAAGCTGAGCAGCCCCGCGCTGAACGCGATCAACAGGCCGAGTCCCGCCGCCGGATCGCTCATGTCGGTGAACTCACGTCTCCCGAACTCATATCTGAACTCACCTCTTCAGCCTCTCGTCCCTGAACTGCATGTGTCGCACTCTCCATAGATGACCAGGCGATGCCGCAGGTGCGCGAATCCGTGCGCTTCAGCGGCCGCGATCGCCAGCAGTGCAAGCTGGTCATCGCGGAACGCTTCCACGCGCCCGCAGGACGTGCACAGCAGTTGCTCCTGTTCCCCACGTTCGCGCGCCGGCTGGAAGCGGCGGAACCCCTCAGCGAAATCGCACTCGACGACGAGTCCGCTCGCCACCAGCACGTCGAGCGTCCGGTATACGGTTGCGGTTCCCGCCTTGGTGCCGCGTCTGGCGAGCGCGACTGTCACCTCCTCGGCCGACAGGTGACGATCGGAGGCAAGCACGATCTCGGCGATGGCCACCCGCTGCGCGGTCACGGGAAGTTCATGCTCACGCAGCCAGCCGCGAAACCGCTCGACTACGGGTTGCTCTGCCACGCCGGCTCGCTCATCAGGGCGCGCAGCTCCTGCGCGGAGAGCCGCTGCGGCTCGATCGCCTCGCCCGCACGTTCCTGCACGCCGCGCACGACGACGTCGACCGTGGCAAGTGGCGCATTGGCTTCGAGCGTCACATCGACCTCCCACTTGCCCCGCTCGAGTCCTTTCCGGGTCAGGCGATAGCTCGCGCTATAGACGATGTGGCGGCCGCCATATTCCGCGTAGGGCGAGCCTGGCTCGGGCTCGGCCGCAATGACGGCAACGCCTGTTTCCATCTGTCCCTGCCGGATGGCCGGAAAAAGATGCACCTCCGCGATGCGCTCCACGGGAATGCGCCCGATGATCGCCTTGAGAAACCGCTCTCGCGTTTCGGTCAGCATGCGGCGGCGAGTGCGCGAGCGGTGCCCAGTTCCGCCGTCACGTCGGCCGGCGATCCCACACCGCTCTTCACGCGCAGCAGTTGCAGCCTCACGTTTTCCAGCGCGCTCGCGAGGCGCTCGCGTTTGGCGATGGCATCCTCGCGCGCCCTGGATAGACCACGTCGGGGGCGACCTGCACGCGCATTCGCTGGAAGACCCACAAGTAGCCCAGTATGCCGCCGACGCCGGACGCGATCATCACGCGCTTGCGTCTCTCCTCGCGCTTCCGCGTGGGCGGGTCCGCCAGCTCCTGCGCCCGCGCTTCGGCGCGCTCAGCCAGCACCGCCTCCATCCCGGCGCGCACTTCTTCGAACGAAAAACCCTTGCGCAGCAATGCGCGCACCTGACCGAGCATCTGGGCCAGGACTCCCCAGACAATAGCGGCGCCAATGAGCAGCGGGATTCCCTTGTCCGCGTTGCCCTCACCGAGCGGACGCTGGCGCAGGAGCAGTTCCAGCAGGACCAGAATGGTGACCGCTCGAAACGCCTGCGTCGCCTGCAGTTGAAAGAGTCGAACGGCCGGTGAGATCTCGCGACGCGCCGACCGCATCGGGTCGAGCGCGGCAGCCAGCGCCTCGCCACTCTCGAAACGCCGGGCCGGGTCTTTCTCGAGGCAACGGTCGATGGCGGTCGCGAGCGGCTGCGGAAGGTCGGGACGCAACGACGCCAGTCTCGGCGGGGGCTGCGTGATGTGCATCGCCATCAGGGCGCTGGCGCTGGCCGCTTCGAAGGGGAGCCGTCCCGTGACCGCGAAAAACGCGACGACGCCCAATGAGTAGAGATCGCTGCGGCCATCGAGCGTCTCGCCCGACGCCTGCTCCGGACTCATGAACTGCGGCGTGCCCACCAGTTCGCCGACTTGCGTGAGATTCGAGTTCGTGCCTGCAGTCGTCCGCGCGATGCCGAAATCGGTGAGCAGCGCCCGTCCAGTGGCGCGTTCGATCAGGATATTGTCCGGCTTGATATCCCGGTGCACGACGCGCCGGCCGTGCGCATAGGAGAGTGCCCAGGCAATCTCCTGAAGAAGGCGGACGGCCTCCGACGCACTGAGAGGACCCGCGCGGCGCACGCGTCCGCCCAGGGTCTCTCCTTCGATGAACCCCATGACAAAGCAGAGAAGCTGTGGATGCTCCTCGACCGCGTGAACCGGAACAATGTTGGGATGTGAGAAGCCGGCCGCGACCCGTGTTTCGCGCAGGAAGCGTTCGCGCAACTCCTCACGCACCGCAAACTCTGGCGGCAGCACCTTGATGGCGACCGGCCGCTGCAGACGAAGATCCTGCGCGAGATAGACCGTCGCCATGCCGCCCTTCCCGAGCTCGCGCTCGATGTGATAGCGGCTGTGCAGCGTGGATTGAACGAGATTCCGCACGGGCGAAATGTACGGCGCGGGACAGCAGACGGCAGACGGCGCCCCCCCGGACGACCGCCAACCGCCTGTTGCCCCGCAAGACTGCCGCCTTCGAAGAACCGCCTACTGAACGGTGACAGAACCCCGCATGTACGAGTGGATTTTGCAGTAGACGCCGTACGATCCCACGTTGTCGAAGCCTCGCGTCTGCGTCGTGTTCTGGGCCGGAGGAAGGTCAGCCGGCTTCCCCGTACCCGTGAAGTAGATCTGGTGCGTGGTATCCTGAATCACGAAAGCCACCGACGTGCCCTTCGCGACAGTGATGTCCGTTGGATTGAAGGTGAGCTGAGTGGTCACGAGCATGGTGTTGGCCGGCACCGGCGTGGTCGTGGTCGGTGGGTAGCCACCTGTTGGGAATGATGACGTCGCGTTGGAGCCACCCCCACCCCCGCCGCATGCTGCGGCAGTGACGGTCACAGCCAGGACGGCAATGAATCGGGAGTTCATGTCTGGGCCTCCCACGAGAAATCGGCGAACGCGGCCTGTTTCTACTGGTCTACCTGTCTGCCAGACGCCTCGTCACACATTGGTGGATGGCGTCGGTTCCACGCATCCGTAGATCTACTGACGCGAGCAGCGCGGTGGCCCGTGCGCCTCAAGACTCCTGGAGCGGCAGGAATATTCCATCAGAGCAGCGAGACAGGATCCCGGTCGAATGTGACGCGCAGGTCACCGCGTGCGGGAACGGCGAAGGTAGTGAGAAAATGTAGCGATGCTCGTGTGAGTGCCGTACTTCGCGTGGTTCGAAGCAGCAGATGCCAGCGCCAGCGCTGCTTGATCCGCTCTATGGGGCACGGTGCTGGTCCAATCATCTCTACGGGCGTGGTATTCCCTTTGCCCGTGTCGCGCGCCATGGCGGCGAGCGTGCGGGTGAACCACTGGCCGGCCGCGAGCGCGAGTTCCATCGTCGCCTTCTCGTTCGATCCGCTCAGCACGATGTTCGCGAGCCGCACTGTGGGCGGGTACGCCGGATGAACCCTGCCCTGCAATTCCTCCGCGACGAACCGCGCGTAGTCATGAGTCACGGCGAGGCGCACGGCGTGGTGCGCGGGTACGCGCGTCTGGACGATGACGAGCCCGCCCTTGGGCCCGCGTCCTGCGCGTCCCGCCACCTGGCTGATGAGCTGGAACGCGCGCTCCGATGCGCGAAAGTCCGGCAGGTTGATCCCCACGTCGGCGTCGATGACGCCGACGAGCGTGACGTTGGGGTAGTCGAGCCCTTTCGCGATCATCTGCGTGCCAAGCAGAATATCGACCTCGTGACGCCCCACCCGGTCGAGAATGTCGGCGTGAGCCCACTTGCCGCTGGTCGTGTCGACGTCCATGCGGGCGATGCGTGCAGCCGGGAGCCGTTCGGCGAGCAGTCGCTCCACCTGCTGTGTTCCCAGCCCCTTCTGACGGAGCGTGAGTTCACCGCACTGCGGACATCGCGCGCCGGGCGCCTCCTGGTGCCGGCAGTAATGGCAGACCAGCCGCTCGGGCGCGCGGTGATAGGTGAGCGAGATGGAGCAATCGGGACAGACGGCCACCCAGTCACATGCGCTGCATTGAACGAAGGAGGCATAGCCGCGGCGATTCAGCAGAAGGATGGCCTGCTCGCGACGATCGAGCCGGTCTCGCAGCGCCGCTTCGAGCGGTTCGCTGAGGATGGTCCGAAGGTGCCGGTCCGGCGCCGCGAGTCCGGCCGCGCGCGTCGCGATGCGAAGGTCCACCACCTCAACCCGGGGGAGCGCGCCGCCTCCCACGCGATCAGGCAGGGCGAGCAGCCGGTACTTCCCGGCGCGCGCATTTTCCCAGCTCTCGAGGCTCGGCGTGGCGCTCCCCAGTACGCACACGGCGCCGGCCTCGCGCGCGCGAACAATGGCCACTTCACGCGCGTGGTAGCGGGGAGACTCGCCCTGCTTGTAGCTCGCCTCGTGTTCCTCGTCCACCACGATCACGCCGAGGTTTGCCAATGGGGCAAACACGGCGGAACGCGCGCCGACGGCGATGCGCTTGTCGCCGCGCCGGAGCGCGAGCCACGCATCATAGCGTTCGCCGTCGCTGAGCGCCGAGTGCAGCACGGCGACGTCATCGCCGAACACGGCGCGAAAGCGGTCGACCGTCTGGGGCGTCAGCGCAATCTCCGGAACGAGCACGATGGCCGTGCGTTGCCGTTCATGCACCATGTGCCGCAGCAGCTCGATGTACACCAGGGTCTTGCCACTCCCGGTGATACCATGGAGCAGCGCAATCTCCCCCGCGCGCGCCGACACGAGGGCGGCAATTGCCGCGCGCTGCGCGGGCGTGGGCTCGTGCAATGCCGCGGCTGAGGCCGGCGCGCGATTGAGGAACGGGTCGCGCGCCAGAGTCTCCCTGTCGATGCGCGCGAGTCCGCGCTTCACGAGCCCAGTGACCACGCCCGGCGTGCACGCGATCTGTGCGACGACCTGCTCCAGGGCCGCGCGCCCGCCGAGCGATTCCAGCAACTCATACAACGCGCGCTGCTGCGGCGATCGCGAAAATGCGGTGTCGCGCTCCAGGAGCGAGGGAAGGTGAGCGGTGAGGGTGAGCACCCGCCGGGCCTTGACCGCAGGCTGGGTCCGCTTCGACGTGCCCAGCGCCGCCGGAAGCGCAGCGCGCAGCACCATCCCGAGCGGCGCGACGTAGTAATCCGAAATCCACCGGCACACGTTGAGAAGATCCGGACGGAAGGCGGGATCAGCGTCCGGAACGTCGATGATCCTCCTGGCCGATGCACTGCCAAGCGACGAGCCATCACTCTCAGCCAGGCAATAGCCAATAGCGCGCCGGCCGCGGACCGGTACGACTACTCGCGAGCCCGGCACCAGCGGATGCCTCGTGTCGTCGCCGACCGCGTAGGTGAACGTGCGGAAAAGCGGGAGTGGAAGTGCGACCTCGATGAGCCTGTTCGGCCGGCTCGCCATTTCTCGCTTCGTCGCTGGCTCGCTCAGACCGCCGGTGTTTGTTGCGTCGGCTCGTCGCGCACGACGGACGGCCGCAGCGTCCGCACGCGTTCGGCGGTGTTCTGGCCGGAGTCGTGCAGATAATTCAGAAGGTCGTCCGAAAGATCCTGCCCGCGCTGGTGGCGTTCACCTGGGTTCTTCTGGAGGCACTTCATGACGATGCGGGCGAGGGGCTCGGGAACCTTCGAGTCCACCTCGCTCACCGGCACCGGTGATTCATGCACATGCTTGTACCCGATGGAATAGCCATCAGCGCCGTCGAACGGCGGGAATCCCACCAGGCATTCGTAGATGAGCACGCCAACGGCGTAGAGATCGGCACGCCCATCGAGCGTCTTCCCCATCGCCTGTTCGGGCGCCATGTAATGGGGAGTGCCCATGGCGCGCCCTCCCGCAGTCAGCCGGCCGTGAAAACGCGCGGTGGCGATGCCGAAGTCGGTGAGCATCGCGTTGCCGTCGTCGTCGAAGAGCACGTTGTCTGGCTTTACGTCGCGATGGATGATGCCGTGGCGATGCGCGTAGTCGAGTGCGCAACTCACCTGGCTGGCGATCATGGCAACGCGATCGGCCGGGACCGTGCGACCCTTGGCGAGATCATCCGCCAGGCACCCGCCGCCGAGGAACGGCATCACGAGATAGACCACTTCCCCCACTTCGCCATAGTCGGTGGGAGCGCATATCAGCGGGTGTACCAGCCGGCTCGACGCCTCGGCCTCCCGGCGAAAGCGGAGCCGCATTTCCTCGTCGCGCGCAAGGTGGGCATGCATCACCTTCACGGCGAGGGGCCGGCCGAGCCGCTCGTGTTCGGCGGCGTAAACCTCCGCCATTCCGCCGCTGCCGATCCGGCGGACGATTCGGTAGCGGTTGCCCGTCGCCTGGCGCAGCGCGGTGATGAGCGAGTCGGGCACGTCGGGCGCCGCACGCACGTTGGGAAGCGTGGCTCCGCACTTGCCGCACTTCGGTGCGGCGCCACGATTCCACGTGCCGCAATCAGGACAGAACACGGGGCCCCGCGATCGACATCATCCTGAAAAAGTTAGCGGGAATCACGCGAGCGCGCGAAGGTGGCGCACGGCGGCCTCGCCCAGCCGCTCGGGCACGTACCCGCCCTCGAGTGCGCTCACGAGGCGGCCCCCGCACCACTGTTCGGCG
>DASZZO010000307.1:0-38543 GCA_035544915.1 Gemmatimonadaceae bacterium
GTCGCCGTACAGATCAACGCCTTCAACTTTCCGTGCTGGGGCATGCTCGAGAAGCTCGCACCCGCGTTCCTTGCCGGGGTGCCCACAATCGTGAAGCCGGCGACCGTCACCTCATATCTCACCGAGGCGGTGGTCCGGGCGATAATCGAGTCGGCGATCCTTCCCGCGGGCGCACTTCAGCTCGTCTGCGGCAGCGCGGGCGATCTGCTCTTTCATATGAGCGGGCAGGACACTGTGGCCTTCACGGGATCCGCGGTCACCGGACGTATGCTCAAGCAAACCGAGTCCGTCCTTGCGAACTCCGTCCGGTTCAACCTGGAAGCCGACTCGCTCAACTGTTCCATACTCGGCCCCGATGCGATGCCTGGCACCGACGAGTTCGATCTGTTCGTCAAAGAAGTGGTGCGCGAGATGACCGTGAAGGCGGGGCAGAAGTGCACCGCCATTCGACGAACCATAGTGCCGGCCGGAACCGAGGACGACGTCGTCAGAGCACTGGGCAAGCGACTCGCGGGAGTCACGATCGGCGATCCCGCTGCGGACGGCGTACGCATGGGTCCGCTCGTGAGCAGGGACCAGGTCCGAGATGTGGGGGAGAACACGAAGCGGCTTGGCCGCGCTGCCGAAGTCGTGTTTGGAGGCAACGAGGATTTTGCGGTCGTAGGCGCAGATCGCCGCAAGGGGTCGTTCTTCGGTCCGACGCTACTCGTCTGTGACGAGCCATTTGGCCACTGCGAGCCCCACGACGTAGAGGCGTTCGGTCCGGTGAATACGGTGATGCCGTACGGGAGCGTCGACGAAGCCATCGAGCTTGCAAGACTGGGGCGGGGGAGTCTCTGCGCATCGGTGGTCACGGCCGATCCCGAGGTGGCGCGCTCCGTCGTGCAAGGACTGGCCCCATACCACGGCCGAATTGTGGTACTGGACCGCACGAGCGCCAAGGAGAGCACGGGCCATGGCTCTCCCCTCCCGAACCTCGTGCATGGCGGTCCCGGTCGGGCAGGCGGTGGCGAAGAACTTGGCGGTACTCGGGGCGTGCTGCACTACATGCAGCGCACCGCGCTCCAGGGCTCCCCGACCGCACTCACGGGCATCGTCAAGGAATTCATGCCGGGTGCCGCGGTGAACACCAGAGGCGTCCACCCCTTTCGAAAGTTCTTCGAAGAGCTGGGGGTGGGCGACACCCTCATCACGGCCAGCCGAACCATCACTCTCGACGATATCGCGCGGTTCGCCGAGCTGTCCGGCGACCGGTTCTACGCCCACATGGACGATCAGGCAGCGAGCGAGAAGGGCATTTTCGAGGGGCGTGTGGCGCACGGTTACTTCGTGCTCTCTGCGGCGGCCGGGCTCTTTGTGGACCCGGCCCCGGGCCCCGTGCTGGCAAACTACGGGCTCGAAAACCTCCGCTTTGTCAAGCCGGTCTATCCCGGCGACACCATCCGGGTGCGCCTGACCTGCAAGCAAAAGACGTCAAAGGCGACGCCCGAAGGGGGTGTCCCTCAGGGAGTCGTTTCGTGGGACATCGAAGTGACGAACCAGAGGGCTGAGCCCGTGGCGATCTATACGATTCTCACACTGGTGCAGCGGCGCATGACCTGATGGGTCATTTGCGGCGCACCGCTGCCGGCCTGCGCGGCACCGCGCCTCGCTGCCCCGTGTGACTGTCCAACCAGCTCACGATTGCCTCGCCGAAGGCCGGTAGATCCTTGGGCGCCCGGCTGGAAATGATGTTTTCATCGACGACGACGGGCTCGTCCACCCATTTCGCACCGGCGCTCGTCAGGTCGTCCCGGATGCCCAACGACGACGTCATCCTCCGGCCCCCGACGATCCCGGCGGATATGAGGACCGACGGGCCATGACAAATGGTGGCGACCAGACCTCCCGCCTCGCGAACGTCTCGAATAAGTGACAGGACCTTGTTGTCACGGCGAAGCCTGTCAGGCGCCCAACCACCGGGGACGACTATCCCGGAAATATCGGGTTTGAAGTCCGCCACATCACCGTCGATGAAGCATGGATAGCCATGCTTTCCGACATAGGCCTTCTCCCCCAACCCGGCGACCGGCGCATCATACCCGGCACTTTCGAGTCTCAACTTTGGATACCAAAGTTCCAGGTCTTCGTACTCTGGGCCGACCAGAATGACCACTGTTCCCTTGAACATGGCGCCTTACCCGAGCGGAATGTGGGAGTGCAACAATATGCACTGTTCAACGCGAAGTGATGCTGGCTAAACTACAATTGAATGCATAGTTAGGTCATATGCATCGCGTACAACATTATTTGATTTCGAGGGTGCTGATATGCAAGATTGTTCTGCATATCGCTCATTCCAAGCCTTGGCCAAGCGCGAGAAGTCACAAATGTGCTCCTGAGGCGATTGTCTCGACGTCGTGTATTGGCGCGGCCTGAGCGGTATGGGCGCGCCGCGCTGACTCCGCTCAGGAAGCTTGAAAAGTGCCCGACGCCTTCTGGGCCTGATACCCCATCGCCTTGAGCCTGGCGATTCGCATCGCCATCGGCGGATGCGTTGCCAGCAGGTCACCGACGAAGCCCTGCAGCCCGCTGACATGGCGGCCCAGAGGGTCGGCGATGCAGAGGTGGGCCACCCCGCCCTTGATGGTCGTGGACGGCTCAGAGGCACCCTCGATCTTCTCGAGCGCACTCGCAAGGCTCAGCGGATTGCGGGTGAACTGAGCGCTCATCGCGTCCGCCAGATACTCTCGATTGCGGCTGATTCCCATCGCCATGAGCCGTGTAATGATGGGTGCCAGGATCCAGCTCACCACCCAGATCACCAGAACGACCAGTACTAGCGGGCCGGGCCCGCCCTTGGACCGGCCACCTCCGCCCCCCACGCCGCCCCGTCCGCTGTCGCCGAAGCCGCCGCGAAAAAGGATCCGGCCGAGCCCATTGGAGATCAGCGCGACGGCTCCGACCAGGCCCGCCATCAACGTCATGAGCTGGGTGTCGAGGTTCTTTACGTGCCCCATCTCGTGGGCTATTACGGCCTCAAGCTGGTCGCGGCTCAGCGTCGCCAGAAGGCCGCTCGTGACGGCGATGTGTGCATGCGCGGGGTCGTTGCCCGTCGTGAAGGCATTGGGATCCGGGTCGTCGACGATCCAGACGGTGGGCTTGGGGAGGCCCGAGGCGATCGCCATTTCCTGCACAACGTTGTCGAGGACCTTCTCCTGAGGCGTTACCGGGTTGAGCAGCTGCCACGCGCCCGTCGACCAGAGTACCTTGTCAGCGCCGGTCTTTCGGATGTAGGCGACCAGGCCGAACCCGATCGCAAACATCGCCAACCCGAACAGCGGGAGCGAATGATGGTATTGGGCGGCGGGCCGATCCTGCGTGAACTCCCACGCCAGCCAGTCCCCGCCCAAGCCGAGCCAGGCGAAGAAGAGCACGAACCCTGCCACCAGCCATCGCGACCGCCTCCGATTGGCGGCCTGCTGCGAAAAGAGATCAGTCGGTCGCGAAGGGTCCGGCAACATGGGGCGACCGGACGGCCTTACCCCCTCGGCTTCATGGACAGATCGACCTTCGGCACGCTCCTCTCACCTTCGTCGGTAATCTCCCAGAGCTGGGCCGGCATCGCATGCGCCAAGCCCGCGACGATACTGGTGGGAAACTGCTGCTGCTTGATGTTGTACTGCGTCGCCGTGTCGTTGTAGAGCTGTCGCGCGAAGCCGATTTTGTTCTCTGTTGACGTCAGTTCTTCTTGCAGCTGGCCGATGTTGCCGGTGGCCTTGAGGTCGGGATAGGCCTCCACCACGGCCATCAGCTTGCCCAACGCCCCCGTCAGCTGCGTCTCGGCAGCGGCGGTCTTCGCGACGTTCTGCAGGTCCGAGCCGCCGGCGGCGATCTTCACCGCCTGGTTCCGCGCCTCGATGACCGCCTGAAGGGTGTCCTTCTCGAACTGCATGGCGCCCTGCACGGCCTGGACGAGGTTGGGAATCAAGTCGTGACGCCGCTTCAGCTGGACGTCGATCTGCTTCAGGGCGTTCTGCGTCAGGTTTCTCAGCGCGATGAGCGCGTTGTACGCGGCGACAAACCAGAAGACGATCGCCGCGACGAGGATGATCGCGAACAGCACGAAACCAGTCATCGACGTCGCGCCTTGACTGCATCCTGCAGCCACGTGAGCGGGATCAGGAAGAGCGGCGTGAGAAACAGGCCGAGCAGCATGTTGATCCAGATGAGGGCCGTGTAGAATGCGCCGAGTCCGAGGCCGACGATCAGGATGCCCAACGGTCCGCCGAAGCTGTGTTCCATGGCCGTGTATGTTAGCGATATGGCTGAAGGCGCGAAAGCGGCGCGGGCGGAGAGGCGAATCGCTCGCGCAATCGAGGCATTGCCTGCGGGGCGATACCTGCTTGCCGTTTCCGGCGGACGCGACTCTATGGCGCTTCTCGACGCGTTTACGCGGTTTCGCGTCGATGCCTCGGCCCTGGCCACCTTCGACCACGCGACCGGGGCCGTCGCGCGGCGCGCCGTGCTGCTCGCCGCACGGGAAGGTGAGGCGCGCGGGCTCCGCGTGCTGCGTGCGCGGCGGGCGCCCGGTGAGCCAGCTACCGAGGCTGCGTGGCGAGACGCCCGCTGGGCGTTCCTGCGAGCCTGCGCGAGGTCCACGGGCTCCACCATTGTCACCGCCCACACGCGCGACGACCAGCTCGAGACCGTTGTGATGCGCGTCATGCGTGACGCGCATCACACCAGCGCGCGCGGCATGGCGGGAATGTACGCCCGGAACAGGCGCGACCCCGTGGTACGTCCTCTTCTCCACGTAACGCGAGCCGATCTCGCCTCCTACGCGGCGTCGCGTTGCCTGCGATTCGTTGAGGATCCAACCAACGCCGACCGCGCGTACCTGCGGAATCGTGTGCGGCTCGATTTGCTGCCGGCGCTGGAGTACGCGTCGCGCGGGTTTGGCGCAACGATGCTGCGCCTTGCCCGCGACGCCGCGGCCTGGCGCTCGGCGCTCGACGAGATCGTGGAAGGACTTGGTGCAACTCTCCTCCCCGACGGCGCAGTGGTCATCGCGGCCGATACGCTCCGGTGCTTCGATTCGGCGGCCTTGGCGGTGCTCTGGCCAGCGCTTGCGGAACGGGCGGGAATCGTCCTGGACCGTCGAGGAACCCACCGCCTGATTGCGTTTACCAAACGAGGGAAGCCTGCCAGGCGCATTCCGTTGTCGGGTGGGGCACAGGTAGAACGCACGTCCAGGACCTTCGTCATGAGGGCCTGTATCGCCAACGAATGACTATATTTATATGATGACGGCTATCCCCCGGACCGAGCCAGGTACGTCGCTGGCTGCGCTCGACGATCCGCGCCTTCTTGGGCGCGAGGTCAAGCGCATCGCGTACGATGCGGGAGAGATCGAGCGCAGGGTCGATGAGCTCGGCGCGGAGATCACGGCGGCATACCCGGATGGCGATCTCCTGGTGCTGGGACTGCTGAAGGGGAGCTTCGTCTTTCTCGCCGATCTGGTGCGGCAGATTCGACGGCCGCTGCATGTCGACTTCCTGGTCGCGTCGAGTTACGGCGACGCGACGCATTCGTCGGGCATGGTGCGCCTGGTCTATGATCCCGAGACCACGCTCGAAGCGAAGCACATCCTGCTTGTCGAAGACATCGTGGACTCGGGACGCACGCTTTCGCGGCTCGTCAACCTTCTGACGGTACGCAACCCGAAATCACTTGAGATCTGCGCCCTGCTGCACAAGCACCTTGCGACCAGCCTGAAGTACCCGACCCGTTTTGTCGGGTTCGACGCCCCGAATGAGTTTTTGGTGGGTTATGGCCTGGACCATGCGGAGAACTTTCGACACCTGCCATACGTGGCAAGCCTGAAGTAGTGTTTTCGCCTTTTTCGCCGTAGAGACGAGCCAACCATGCCTACTCCTCCGTCGCCCAACAAGCCAAGCCTGTGGGCGCGTGCTTCCAAGACGCTGGCGTTCTGGATTCTCGTGATCCTTGTGCCGGTGGCCTTCATCCAGTTTTCCAGTGCGCGGGGCGAGGCCGCGACGGAAATCGACTACACGAGGTACGATGAGCAGGTCGATCTCGGTAACGTGGCCAGTGTCACCATCACGGACGGCAAGACCGTGACCGGTGACTTGAGGCAGAAAGTCCGGGTCGGCGAGAAGGATGTGAAGAAGTTCACCGTCAACCTCCCGGGGCCGCTGACCGATCGCGAGCGCGAGCAGTTGCGCGCGCAGAAAGTTCGCATCACAGCGGAGATTGCGAGGCCGTCCATTGGTACCGTCGTGCTGAGCTGGCTGCCCGTCGTGCTGATCGTGGCGATCTGGATTTTCATCTTCCGGCAGATGCAGGCGGGCGGTGCGAAGGCTTTTTCGTTCGGCAAGTCCAAGGCCAAGCTTCTGGCGGGGGACACGCCGAAGGTGACGTTTGCCGACGTCGCCGGCGCCGACGAGGCGAAAGTGGAGTTGCAGGAGATCATCGAATTCCTGAAGGATCCCCAGAAGTTCACCAAACTTGGCGGCCGCCTCCCCAAGGGCGCGCTTCTCGTCGGCCCCCCGGGAACGGGCAAGACATTGCTTGCGCGCGCGGTCGCCGGCGAGGCCGGCCGGCCCTTCTTCTCGATGTCCGGTTCCGACTTCGTGGAGATGTTCGTGGGGGTGGGCGCGAGCCGCGTGCGCGACCTGTTCGAGCAGGGCAAGGCACACGCGCCGTGCATCATCTTCATTGACGAGATCGATGCGGTGGGGCGTCATCGTGGCGCCGGCCTCGGCGGCGGGCACGACGAGCGCGAACAGACGCTCAACCAGCTCCTCGTGGAGATGGACGGTTTCGAATCGAACGAGGGGGTGATCCTGATTGCCGCCACCAACCGGCCTGACGTGCTTGATCCGGCCCTGTTGAGGCCGGGCCGCTTCGACAGGCAGATCGTCGTGGACGCTCCAGACCTGCGTGGGCGCGAGGGCATCCTCCGCGTGCACGTGCGCAACAAGCCGATTGCGCCGGACGTGGACATCATGTCGCTGGCGCGCGGCACACCGGGAATGTCGGGGGCGGACCTCGCGAATCTCGTGAACGAGGGCGCACTCCTCGCGGCCCGGCGCAATCACGACAAGATCTACATGGTTGACCTCGAGGAGGCGAAGGACCGCGTGATGATGGGCGCGGAGCGCAAGTCGCTCGTAATGAGTGAAGAGGAGAAACGGCGCACCGCGTACCATGAGGGCGGGCACGCGGTGTGCGCGCTCATGGTGAAGGGGAACGATCCGCTCCACAAGGTGACGATCGTGCCGCGTGGCCGCACGCTGGGCGTGGCATATACGCTGCCAGAGAGCGATCGCGTCAGCATGACGCGCGAACAGCTCGAGGCGCGCCTCGTAATGGCGTACGGCGGGCGCGTGGCCGAAGAGCTGGTGTTCGGCCATGAGCACGTGACGACCGGCGCGGCGAGCGACATTCAGCAGGCGACGGGTATTGCACGCCGGTATGTCTCTCAGTGGGGGCTATCGGATACGATCGGACCAGTCCTGGTAGGCGATATCGAGCAGGAGGTTTTCCTCGGCCGCGAGTTGCAGAGCCGGCGTGTCGTATCCGAGCGTACGGCACAGCGCGTGGATGATGAAGTCTCGCGCGTGATCAACCAGGCGTACACTCATGCGAAGGACGTCCTTTCGGAGCATCGCGCGCTGCTCGACGCGGTTGCCACTGCGCTGCTCGAGCACGAGACGCTCACGCGTGAGGACTTCGTGCTGCTGATGCGCGGCGAGCCGCTCCCGCCGCGCACCTCGCCGCCGACGAGCGCGCCGCAGGTAGTCGCGCCACTGGCAACGCCCATCGAGCCGAAGCGCGTCCCTCCGCTGCTGGGCGGGCCGGAGCCGTCGCCGGCGTAGCAGTCAAACGTAGATCGGAATCCAGTGCCGCACCTTGCCCCGCATCCGTAACTCCCGATATTTTAGAATGTTATGGCATTTTCGGACATCGACGACCGCGTCGCCGAAGTCCGCGGCCGAATTGCGGAAGCAGTTGCGCGAGGAGGACACGGTCAGGACGTCCGGCTGATTGCGGTCACCAAGACGCATGGAAGCGACGCCGTCGAGGCCGCGTGGGCCGCGGGCGTTCGCGACGTGGGAGAGAATAAAGTTCAGGAGGCGCTCGACAAGCAGCCGCTGGTGAGTGGTGCGGCTGCCGCGATGCGCTGGCACCTCATTGGCCATTTGCAGCGAAACAAGGTCAGGCATCTGGGAAGTTTCGCGCTGTTGCACGCCCTGGACAGCGCCCGTCTGGCCGATGCGGTGCACGCGTTCGGGGAGCGCAGGGGCGCCCCGGTCGAGGCGCTGATGCAGATCAACGTGGTGGGCGAGGAAACGAAGGGAGGTTACGATCCGTCCGGCATGGAGAAGGAGGCCGGGCGATTGGGATCGATGAAGGGCCTGCGAGTTTGTGGGGTGATGACCATGGGGCCGGTCGGTGCCGATGACCGGCTCACGCGACGGGTGTTCATCACGGCCCGCGAAGCGCGCGACGTGCTGGTGCAATGCGGTCATGCAGCCCGGGAACTGTCGATGGGCATGTCGGCGGACTACGTGATGGCGGTTGAGGAAGGTGCGACGATGGTGCGGTTGGGAACAGTTCTCTTCGGAGCGAGGACGTGATGAGCGACGAAGGCTTTCACCTGACGCCGGTGGACGTGCGGCGCTACGACTTCGGATCGGCGCTGCGCGGATATGACAAAGGGCGTGTGGACCAGTTTCGCGACCAGGTGGCCGACGAGATCGAGCGCCTGACGCGTGTGAACCAGGAGCTCGAAGCCAAGGCGAAGGGCTTTCACGAGCAGCTGCGCGCCTTTCGCGAGCGCGACAAGGCGCTCAACGACGCGCTCATCTCGGCCCAGCAGCTCCGTGTCGAGACACGCGACCAGGCGGACCGCGAGGCGCAGCTCATCCTTCGCGAGGCGCGTGCCGAGGGGGAAAAGCTGCTCGAGCAGTCGCGCGTCGAGATGCGCAAGCTGAGCGCCGAGATCGACGCCCTGGAGCGCTCACGGCGCAATCATCTGGCGCATATGCGCAGCCTCGTGGAGCGCCAGCTGTCCGAACTGCACGCGGCCGAAGCGACCCCGATGGCCCCGAGAGCAGGCGCCGGCGATGAGAATGGCGGGGAACGACCGCCGGTGAAAAGTACGTCCTGGCTCGACGCCCCAGCCAAAGCGGAGTAAGAGGTGGCGGACCGGGCGGGGACCGCGCTCGTGGAGGGCGCCGATTCCCTTTATTCATCTGCGCATGCCTATGGTGGGGCCGCGGTGCAGGCCGCCGCACATGCGATCCATGCCCGAGTGGGCGCGAGCGGAGCTGGCTCAGCACCAGAGGTCGCGATCATCCTTGGCACGGGGCTGGGCGACCTTGGTGCATCGATCTCGGTGGAGCACGCCCTGGACTACGCCGACATTCCCGGGTTCGCGGCATCGACGGTGGAGTCACACCCGGGGCGCCTCCTGCTGGGGAAACTTGGTGGCAGGCGCGTGGCGGCGCTGCAGGGCCGCTTGCACCCCTACGAGGGCTACTCGCTGCAGCAGGTGACGTTTCCAGTACGTGTCCTGCGCGCACTTGGCGCGGGCACGTTGGTGGCGAGCAATGCCTGCGGCGGAATGCGCGCGGAATGGCCGGCGGGCGATCTTATGATGATTACCGACCATATCAACCTGCTGGGCGACAATCCCCTGGTCGGACCGAATGACGAGTCGCACGGGTCGCGATTTCCCGACATGAGTCAGCCCTATGATCTCGCGTTGCGCGCCATTGCGCGCACTGTGGCGAATGAGCGGGGGATCACGCTCCGCGAAGGCGTGTACGTTGCGGTCATGGGCCCGAACCAGGAGACGCGTGCAGAATATCGCATGTTGCGCGCAATGGGCGCAGACGCGGTGGGGATGTCGACCGTGCCCGAAGTGATTGTCGCCCGCCACGCGGGGATGCGGGTGCTCGGACTCTCGATCATTACCGACATGTGTCTGCCCGATACCCTGCAACCGGCGAGTCTCGAATCGATTCTTTCGGTGTCGAGGGGCGCGGTGCCCCGAATGACGACGCTCGTGCGCGGTGTCCTGGAGCGCATGTGACCGCCGCCGCAGCGTCACTGCCCGCCGTTCGCTATCGCCCGCTCCCGCCGGAGCGCGCGCCGTGCGAGCTCGAGGAGGAAGTGCTGGCACGCTGGACGAACGAAGACCTGTTTGCCCGTGTTCTGGCCGCCCGTCCGGGCGCGAAGGAGTTCGTCTTCTTCGAGGGACCTCCCACAGCCAACGGGCGACCGGGCATCCATCACGTGCTCGCGCGGACGGTGAAAGACCTCTTCTGCCGCCACCGCGCCATGCTGGGATTCCACGTCCAGCGTAAGGCCGGATGGGACACGCACGGACTTCCCGTCGAGATCGAAGTCGAGAAGGCGCTGGGAATAAGCGGCAAGCAGGACATCGAGCGGCTCGGCGTAGAGGAGTTCAATCGCCGGTGCCGCGAGAGCGTGTGGAAGTACCGTGCCGACTGGGAGCGGCTCAGCGCTCGCATGGGCTACTGGCTCGACTACGCCAATCCGTACATTACGTATTCCAATGAATACATCGAGAGCGTGTGGTGGGCGTTGCGGACCCTGCACGTCAGGAAGCTGCTTTACCAGGGCTACAAGGTGCTGCCCTATTGCCCGCGCTGCGGCACCACGCTCTCATCGCATGAAGTCGCCCAGGGATATGAGGACGTGGAGGATCCCTCGGTGTACCTGGCGCTCGACCTCGTTGACCAGCCGCGAGCGGGGGCCATCGGAGCGCCAGTACGCAGGCGGATTGTCGTCTGGACGACGACTCCCTGGACACTTGTGTCAAACGCCGCGCTCGCCGTCCACCCGGATCTCCCGTATATCGAGGTGCGAAAGAACGGCCGTGACGACTGGTCGCTCCTCCTTGCCGAGACGCGCGCCGCGGCCGTGCTCGGGCAGGAATGGCAGTCGCGATGGGCCGTGCTCGCACGATTTACGGGGCGCGAACTTGCGGGCCTGCGCTACAGCCGTCCCCTCGACTGGGCCGCATACGCAGACGGCGAACATGAAATCATCATCGCCGAGGACTTCGTCTCGGCCGACGATGGCAGCGGTGTGGTGCATATCTCGCCTGCTTTCGGAGCCGATGACTTTGCGGCCGGCAGAAAGCGGGGGCTGGCCTTTCTGCAACCGGTAAATGCACGCGGGGAGTTTCCTGCGGGGATGCCGGTGGTGGGCGGCAGGTTCTTCAAGGACGCCGATCAGCCCATCATCGACGAGCTCCGGAAGCGTGACGTGCTCTGGAAGGCCGGCACGCTGACGCACTCCTATCCCCATTGCTGGCGGTGTGGCACACCGCTGCTCTACTACGCGCGCACGTCGTGGTTTGTCCGGACCACCGGGTTCAGGGATCAGATGCTCGAGCGGAACGCCGCGATCAACTGGAATCCCCCGGAGATGGGCAAGGGGCGCTTCGGGCAGTGGCTCGAGAACAACATTGACTGGGCGATCTCGCGCGATCGTTATTGGGGCACTCCCCTGCCCGTGTGGGTGAACGACGCGGACCCGGCGGAGATGGAAGTAGTAGGGAGTTACGCGGAGCTCGCACGGCACTCAGGCCGTCCGCTGCCCGCCGACTTCGATCCGCACAAGCCCTTCATCGATCGCTACACCTGGCCGGCGGCGTCGGGCACCGGAACGATGCGCCGTGTGCCCGAGGTCATCGACGCGTGGTTCGATTCCGGTTCCATGCCGTTTGCGCAATGGCATGTTCCGTTCGAGAACATTGAGCAGTTCAGGAAGGGCTTCCCGGCGGATTTCATTGCCGAGGGCGTGGACCAGACACGCGGATGGTTCTATTCACTGCTGGCCATCGCGACGGGCCTCGGCGACGACCTCGATGGCGGTACGCAAGCAGCAGGCGGGAATGACATGGCGTCGCCGTATCGCAACGTCGTCGTGAACGACCTCGTGCTGGATGCCGCCGGACAGAAGATGTCGAAGAGTCGCGGCAACACCGTGGACCCGATGGCCGTGATCGAGCGCCATGGCGCGGATGCGGTCCGGCTCTTTCTCGTGAGTGCAGCCCAGGTCTGGAAGCCGCGCAGTTTTGATGAAGATGTGCTTCGCGAGACCGCGGGGCGCTTCCTGATCACGTTCAAGAATCTTTACTATGGCGTGTTCGCACAGTACGCCAACTTCGGCTGGGCGCCGTCGCACGACGACCCACCGCCGGAAGAGCGAGGGCTCCTCGACCAGTGGGCGCTCTCGCGGCTGGCGCACGTCGAGATGGAGGCAAACCGTCTGCTGCTGGCGTATGATGCCACGGGAGCCTCCCGCGTCGTGATGGCGTTCGTGGACGACGACATTTCGAAGTGGTTCGTCCGCCGCTCGCGTGAGCGGTTCTACGACATACAGTCGGCGGAGAACCGGAGTGCCTTCGCGACGCTTCACGAGGTGCTTGCGACGACATGCCGCCTGCTCGCACCGTTCGCGCCGTTCGTGACCGACTGGATACACCGCGAACTCACAGGTGAGTCGGTGCATATGGCACCATATATGCGAAGCCATGCGTTCGCGGCGAGGGAGGAGCTCGATATGGCCATGCACGAGATTCGTACGCTCGCGACGCTCGGCCGCGCGGCGCGGGAGGAGGCCAGGGTGAGAGTGCGCCAGCCGCTCAACCTGCTCGCCTGCGTGCTTCCGCGGCACAGCGAGAGCGTCAGGGCGCTGGTCGCGAGGCTGGCGCCGCTGCTGGCGGCGGAACTCAATGTCAAACGGGTCGAGTTTGCGTCGAGCGCCGACAGACTGGTGACGCTCGAGGCCAAACCGAACTTCCGCGCACTCGGCAGGAAATGGGGGAAGGACACGCCGAGCGCCGCTGCCGCGGTTGCCGCACTCGGCGCGGACACGCTCCGCGCCTTCGAGCGTGGCGAGCCGGTGACGATCAGCATCGGCGGGACAGAACACCAGCTCGATGCCGGTGATCTGGTGATTCACCGGCGCGCGAGTGGGTCGCTCGTGGTGGAGGAGGACGGCGCGCGGTTTGCCGCGCTCGATGTGACGGTCACGCCGGCGCTGCGGCGCGAGGGAATCGCGCGCGAGATCGTGAGCCGGGTGCAGCGGCTGCGGAAGGAGTCCGGCCTGGCGGTGAGCGACCGCATCCGGTTGTTCGTTGCCGGGGCGGACGACGTGCGTGCCGTCGCGGAAGAATACCGGCCGTGGATTGCCGGTGAAGTGCTCGCACGGGAGATCGTCATCTCAGACGCGCTCCCCGGGGCCCAGCATGCCGCCTCCCTCGATCTCGACGGGACGACGGCACACATTGCTCTCACACGGGACAGTTGACCATGCCGCCAACAGCTGGCAGCGACAAGAGTTTCAAGCCGATGGCCAAGAAGCAGATCGCACACTTCGAGAAGCGACTCCTGGAAGAGCGCAAGCGCGTGCTCAAGGAGCTCGGCCACTACGATGAGACCTTCGGCTCCACGCCACAGGGAGCGGACGGTGACCTGTCATCCTATTCATTCCATATGGCCGACCAGGGCACGGACGCAATGGAGCGGGAAAAGGCATTCCTCTTCGCCAGTCAGGAAGGACGGTTTCTCTGGCACATCGATGAGGCGCTTCGCCGGCTTTACCGCTCGCCAGAGACCTTTGGCCGCTGCCATCAATGCGGCGCCGAAATCGCCTTCGAGCGGCTCGATGCGCTTCCGCACGCGCGGTTCTGCATCAACTGCAAGCAGCGTGAGGAAGATGGAAAGCGGTAACACGTGGGCGCACAAGCAGCGGCTGTTCTGGGGCGTCGTCGTCTCGATCGTCGTCTCGGACGCGTTCACCAAGATGCTCGCCGTCGACCGGCTCGTCCCGCCCTATTCCCCGCATCTCGTCGTGGGCAACGCCCTGCGTCTTACGCTCGTGTACAATCCGGGTGCGGCCTTCGGGCTGCATCTCGGGCCGTACTCGAGGTGGATATTCACGGCGCTCACGCTGGGTGCGCTTGTGCTGCTCACGAATTTGTATCGCAACACTCGCGCGGACGACTGGGTGCGCACGCTGGCGCTTTCGCTCGTCTGTGGTGGCGCGCTCGGCAACCTGGCGGACCGGCTGAAGTCGGGGCGTGGAGTGGTTGACTTCATCGACGTTGGAATAGGGGCGCACCGGTGGCCGACATTCAACGTGGCCGACATGGCGGTGAGCTGCGGCGCGGTTGCGCTGGCACTGGTGCTCTGGCGCGAAGACGGCCTCGCGGCCGCCCGCGCGGTCGGAACACGTGGACAGGACGAGCCGATTCACGGTTGAGGTCGCGGACGCGGGGCGACTCGACACGCTCATCGCCCGCCGCCTTGACGTGTCGCGCACGCAGGCGGCAACGCTGATCGCGACAGGCCGTGTTCGCGTGGACACGCGCGAGGAAAAAGCGAGTTTCCGGCCGGAGCGCGGTGCCGAGGTGGAGGTCCAGTTGCCGGCCGCAGCCGCACCGCGACGCGTCGCGCCGGAGGATATTCCTCTCACCGTCGTGTATGAGGATGATGCGCTGATGGTCGTCGACAAGCCGGCGGGCATGGTCGTTCACCCGGCGCCGGGCAACTGGAGCGGGACGCTCGTCAATGCATTGCGCGGCCGGGGACAGCCGCTCGCGGAGGCAAGCGACGCGACGCGCGCCGGGCTCGTGCACCGGCTGGACAAGGATACCTCGGGCCTGATCGTGGTCGCGAAGACCGAGCGCGCGCATCGCGTGCTGGGAAAGGCGATTGCCGACCGGCGCATCTCCCGCCGCTACGCCGCACTCTCCTGGGGGCACATCACAGGCGATATGCTCACGGTAAACCGGCCGATTGCCCGCGATCCCGCGGACCGCAAACGCATGGCCGTCGCGCTGGCGGGGCGTGCCTCGCGCACCGACTTCTACCGTCTTGCGCGCTTCGAGTCCTGCGACCTGCTCCGGGCCCACCTGCATTCCGGACGCACACACCAGATTCGCGTGCATCTCGCCAGTCTGGGGCACCCGGTGGTGGGCGACGAGATTTACGGAGGTGCCGGCGTGCGCGCGGCGACCCGGTACAAGGTGTCACTTCCGCTGCGGCGACAGTTTCTTCATGCCGCCTGGCTCGTCTTTCAGCACCCAACATCGGGCGAACGCATGGACTTCCGCTCCCCCTTGCCGGAGGACCTCCGCGCGTCGCTCATCGCCGCCTCCGCCATGCCTGATTTGATTGCCCACGCCGATCCGCTCGAGTACCTTGACTTCTATACAGTCGGGGCCTGAAGCACCCCCGGGCCGGTTGCTGCTCTTCGGGGTCGCCGGCCGGTTGTGCGGCTGCGACCTCAACGCCATTCGCGAGATCGTCCCCGCGCGTTCGACGACGCGACTGCCGGGAGCGCCCGCGTGGGTGTGCGGCCTGCTCAACCTGCGCGGCACGCTCCTCACGGTGGTAAGCCTGGCGGTCCGCTTCGGAGAGGAGCACGCGGCCATGCGATCAATCATCGTGGCGGAGGGGGAAGGGCGGGCGTTTGGAATTGGGGTGGACGGCGTGCGCGACGTGCAATCGGTGCCCGACGACGCGCTCGAGGACGTGGACGTGCAGCGCAGTGCCGGAGGGATCGTCCGCGGACTTGCCCGCGTAGGCCCCGCGCGCGACCAGCTCGCTCTGGTGTGTGACGTCAATGCGATCGCCCGGCAGGCCCTCGTCCTCTGATTTTCCACACTTCAATCGCTTTCCTACGGGGGAACGGTGGCTCCGACAGTTCTCATCTGCGACGACGCGATCTTCATGCGATCCATGGTCGGCGACATCCTGCAGCAGGCCGGTTTCGAGGTGGTGGGCGAGGCCGAGACGGGGACGCAGGCCGTGGAGAAGTACAAGCAGTTGCGGCCGGACCTCGTCACGATGGACATCGTGATGCCCGACATGGGCGGCATCGAGGCGGTCCGCGAGATCACCAAATTCGACCCCGGGGCAAAGGTGCTGATGTGCAGCGCCATGGGACAGCAGGCCCTGGTGGTCGAGGCGATCCAGGCGGGCGCCAAGGACTTCGTCGTCAAGCCGTTCCAGCCGAGTCGCGTTCTGGAGGCGGTGCAGCGCGTGCTCGGGTGACCGCGCACGCCTCGGAGAACCTCTCGCTTCGCGAGCACGGCCGCCGATGAGCCTCGATCCGGCGCGGTACGCCGAGCTGTTCCGCACGGAGAGTCACGAGCAGCTCGCCGCAATCAATCGCGCGCTCCTGGCGCTCGAGCAGGGTGGTGAGGCGGCAGGACCGCTGGCGGTCATCTTTCGCGCAGTGCACACCGTGAAGGGCATGAGCGCCAGCATGGGATACACGGCCGTGGCCGCGTTCGCGCACGAGGTGGAATCGGTGCTCGATACGATTCGCCGTGGCGATCAGCGGCCCGGCGCCGACGTGATGGACGTGCTCTTCGCGTCGGCCGATGCGCTCGAGGGGGGCCTCGAGACCGCGACCGAAAGCGCCGGCCAGTCGCCGGCAATGGCGGCAGCGCTCGAACGCCTGCGGGCGCTGGCCGGCAGCCGCTTCGCCGGCCGCCTCTCCCGTGGCGAGCTCCCTCCTGAGAGCGAGAGTGAGGCTACCACCCCCATGCCGGCTGCCGATCCGCTCGGCGGTCCCGGCGTAATCGTACGCGTGCGCCAGTCCGCCGGCGCGCTCCTGCCGGGCGTGCGTGCCTTCCTCGTCGTGGAGAAGCTGCGCGCGCTCGGCGACGTGGGCGCCGTGTGGCCTCCCATCGAAGTATTGCAGACATCCGAAGTGCCCCGGTCGTTCGCGATGCGCGTATCGACGCTCGCGTCAGCGGGGGAGATCGAAGCCGCGGTGCGTTCGGCGGGCGACGTGGAGCACGTGGAGGTGGACTTGGCGGCGCGAACGCGCCGCGAATCGAACGTGGCGCTCGAAGTCGCCGGGCGCGTCGAGGCAGCGCCTGCCGGTGGAAAAGTCACCCGGCACGTGCGCATGGACCTTGCCCGCCTCGACACGCTGATGGACCTCATCGGCGAACTTGTCATCACGCGCGGCCGGCTGCTGGCGCTGACCGCAGACTACGGAAAGGGGCCGCTCGACGAGGCGATGCAGCAGGCAGCGAAACTGATCGGCGACCTCCAGAGCGAAATCATGACGAGCCGGATGGTCCCGGTGTGGCAGGTGTTCGACCGTTTTCCGCGCCTCGTGCGGGATGCGTCGCGTCAGTTGCGGAAGGACGTGGTGTTCCTGGTTGACGGCAAGGACATCGAGCTCGACCGCTCCCTGCTCGACGAAGTGGGCGAGCCCGTGGTGCACCTGCTGCGCAATGCCGTGGATCATGGCATCGAGACACCGGCGGAGCGCGCAGCGGCAGGCAAGCCGCGCGCGGGCCGGCTCGTGCTGAGCGCCGCGCGCGACCGCGCCGCCATCGTGATCAGGGTGAGCGATGACGGCCGGGGCATTGACCGCGCCCGCGTGCTCGAGCGCGCGAAGGCGGCCGGCCTCGTCGGGGGATCAGCGACGGAACTCGACGATGAGGACCTGCTCCGATGCATCGCGCATCCCGGTTTTTCGACGGTAGACGCCGTGTCCGACCTGTCCGGCCGCGGCGTGGGACTGGATGCGGTCCAGGCAAAGGCGCGCATGCTCGGGGGCTCGGTAACTCTGAAGAGCGTGGAAGGCGAAGGAACCGCATTTACCCTGCGGATACCGGCCACGCTCGCCATCGTGCGCGCCCTGCTCGCGCGCTGCGGACCCGAGCGCTATGCGCTGCCGCTGACGCATGTGCGCGAGACGCTCGAGTTCGGTGAGCACACGGTGCAGCGCGTCCGGGGCAGCGAGGTCCTGGTGCTGCGTGATGAAATCCTTCCGTTGCTCTATCTGCGCGACGTGGTGCGCCAGGGCGGCGTCGGGGATGCACAACGCGAGATCGTCGTCATTGAGCGCGGGGAGAAGCGGACGGGTCTGGTTGTCGACGAACTGATCGGCCAGCAGGACGTGGTCGTCAAGCAGTTTGACGCCGCTCGCGAAAGCCTCCCGCTGTTCAGTGGCGCGACCATCCTCGCCGATGGAGCGCCGGCACTCATCATGGACCTGGGCAGTCTTTTCGGGGGAGTGTGAATCGTGGACGACATCCGTAACCTGAAGGCGCTCCAACTCGATGCGCTGCAGGAAGTCGCCAACATCGGCGCGGGTCACGCCGCCACGGCGCTGTCGCAGATGACGGGGCATACGATCATGATCAACGTGCCCAGGCTGACGATCGCGCGACTGGAGGACGTTCCCAACCAGATCGAGAGCCGGGAAGAGCCGGTCGCCGCCGTGCTGATGCGGATGCTCGGTGACCTCACGGGCCTTACGATGCTGGTGTTCCCCCGGCCGACCGCGCTCCGGGTGGCCAGTCTCATGATGAAGCGGCCCGGCATTCTCGAACTCGGGGCATTCGAGCAGTCGGCCATCAAGGAGGCCGGCAACATCCTCAGCGCGGCCTATCTGAATGCCCTGAGCGAGTTCATGGGGATGATCCTGCTGCCATCGCCACCCTCATTGGCGATCGACCTCTCCGACGCGGTGCTGAGCTCCACACATGTCGAGATCGCGCACGGTGCCGAGTTCGTCTTCTGTGTCGAGAGCGAGTTCTACCTGAAGGACCTGAACGAGCGGTTGCGCGGGTTTTTCCTGTTGATGCCGGACACGCAGAGCCTCTCGGCGATCCTGAGGGCCGTGCGGGTCGCGTGATGCGCACCGCCAATGCCTTCGCTTCGGAGCGCGACCGCGAGACGCTGAAGTCCTTCGCGCGGCGCATAGATCCGTCCGACGCGGGAGCGCACAACAACCTCGGCGTGCTCTACTACAACAAGGGCCTCCCCGAGGAGGCGGTCGCCGCGTTCACGCGCGCGCTCGAACTGGACCCGAAGATGGACGTGGCACGGCGCAATCTCGAGGTGGCGTACTTCAACACCGGCTACTATGACCGGAGAGTGGCGGAGTTGCGCGAGCGGTTGCGCGTGCGCGCGGACGATCGCGACGCAAGGTGGGAACTGGGACGCGCGTACTCGCTTCTCGGCCAGACCGAAGAGGCGATTGCCGAGTTCACCGCCTTGTTGCAGCACCGTCCCAATGACCTCGGTGCAATCGTTCAGCTGGGGATCGCAGAGAAGACATCGGGCAGTCTCGCCAATGCGCGCCTCTGGTTCGAGCGGGCGCTGCTGATCGACCCATCGAGTTCGGTGGCGCACTTCTATCTGGGGGAGGTGCTCTACAACCAGGGGCGGCATGAGGACGCGCTCGATGCCCTCCGCCACGCGATCGAACGCAACCCCGACAATCCCGACGCGCATTTTCTCCAGAGTTTTGTGTATGGTGACATGGGGCGGCACGACGAGGCGCGCGAGGCGAGCAAGCGCGCCGTGCAGCTGAATCCGGCACTCTCGCGCGCGCAGGCAAACCTGTCGCTGGATCAGTACAATCCGCAGCGGTACGAGGAGCTGATGGCGGGGCGCGCGGAGCGCCGCTCGCCGCGGGGGGTCGAGGTCGCCGAGGGAGGACAGCTCGCGCATTACAATCTGGGCCTCGCGTTTCGGCAGAAGGGCTATTACGCGGAGGCGCAGCGCGAATACCGCCTTGCGCTCCACCGCGGTGAGGACTCCGCACTCGTGCTGCAGGCGCTCGCCGAGGTGCATCTGCTGCGCAAGGATCCGGGCGCTGCCATCGAACTCTACGACCAGCTTCTTGCGGACGGTTCTGACAGTCCCAAGTTGTGGAACGAGCGCGGCGTGGCGCTCCATCAGCAGGGGCAGCACGGGGAGGCGGCCGCGAGTTATCGCAAAGCGCTCGCCGCCGACAGCCGGTACGCGCTCGCGCACAACAATCTCGGCGTTGCGCTGTACCACGCCGGCGAGCAGGAGGAAGCCGTGGAGGCATTCCGCGCCGCCCTCCACGCGAATGCCGCGTTCGCGAAAGTGCGCCTCAACCTGGCGCTGCTGCTGCAGAAGAGCGGCCGCCATCCATTGGCAATGGAAGCGTACCGCCAGGTGCTGGTGAACGAACCCGAGAATCCGCTTGCGTGGAACGGCATCGGACTTGTGCTCGGTCAGCTGCGCCGATTCGAGGAAGCGCGCAGTGCGTTCGCGCGCGCCATCCAGGCTCGCCCCGACTTCGCCGAGGCGCACTACAATCTGAGCTTCATGCTCTCGAACCTCGGCGATTTCGAGGGCGCGTTGCGCGAGACCAAGCGCGCGCTCGAGCTCGACTCGTATTACGTGCCGCAGAAGTTCGCCCTCGCGATCGACCTCGAATACGAGGATCCCGATCTCTCGGTGGAGCCTGATCTCGGTGGTGAGCGTGCCATGAATGCAGGAGTGGATGCGTTCGCATTCGATCCTGCCCTGCTCGACTCACTCTTCAGTGAACTCTCGACGCCACCGGGTCCCGGGCCGCCGGAGAAAGCCGGTGCAGACCCCTATGCGATGGCGGCCGATTACCTGAGCAAAGGGCTCTACGACCGGGCCGCGGCGGAAACGAGCCGAGCGATCCTGCGCGGAGCCCCTCACGCCGACGGCCAGGCGCTGCTCGGCGACATCCTCTGCCGTCAGGGGGCGTACGGTGATGCGCTCGAGCGCTACCGTGCCGCGCGGGCTGCCACCCCCACCCACCTCAGGGCCCGGCGCGGCGAGTCACAGATGCTGCTGGCGCTCGGGCGCGCCCCAGAGGCGCGCGACCTGGCGGAGGGACTGGCCGCCGCCGCGCCGGACGACGTCGATGCGCTGCTCCTTGTCGCGAGTTGCCGGTTTGAGTCCGGCGATCCGGACGCCGCACTCGAGGCACTCGACGACGCACGCCGCCGGTCGCCTGTGCGCGCCGATGTGTTGTTGCGTGTGGGGCACATCCGGCGTTCACTCGGCGACGTCACCGGCGCCATCGAGGCGTATCGGCAGGCACTTGAGCTCGACGGCGACTTCGCCGCCGTGCGCTTCGACCTGTCGAAACTCCTCATGGAGCGCCGACTCTGGGACGAGGCGGAACAGCAGCTGCAGGCCGCTCTGGAAACCGTGCCGACCTACGCCGAGGCGACATTGGCCCTCGCGGTGCTCCGGCGGCTCACCGGCCGCGCGGACGATGCGGTCTCGCTCCTGGTGGACCTGCTGCTGCGCGATCCTTATCACTTCGATGCGCTCATCGCCCTCGGGGAGACGATGCTGGAACTCGGCCGGCGGGCCGACGCGGCAAAAGCCTTCCGTCGCGTCCTCACCTTCGATCCCGACCACGTGGCGGCAATATTCTACGATGGCGTCATGTTCGCCGACCAGCGGCGCTATCGCGATGCCCTCGCGCAGTGGGTGCGCGTCGTGGAACTCAACGCGGATGGGCCCTACGCGGAGCGCGCGCGGCGCGAATCACGCACCGCCAGCGATTTGCTCAAGGTATTTGGCGACCGGCCCCGGAGGCCCTGACCTTGGCCATCGAGGGCCCGCTCCGTGAGCTCGGCATTCACGACGTGTTCCAGCTTCTCGACCTGAGCCGGAAGACGGGAACGCTCGCGGTAACCTCCGACCTGCGCGACAACGAGGGCACCGTGTCGTTTGAGAGCGGGCGTGTGGTCGCGGCGACGATCCGGAGCAATCCCCATCGCCTGGGCGAGTTGCTGCTCCGCAGCGGAAAGGTGACCGAGGGCGACATCGCGCGTGCTCGCGCAGCGCAGCGGGTGTCAGGTGATACGCGGCGCCTGGGCGAGATTCTCCTGGAGATGGGCGCGATCAACTCCAAGGAACTCGAGCGCCAGATGCGATTGCAGATCGAGGCCGTCGTCTTCGAGCTGCTATCGTGGGGGGAGGGATTCTTCCGCTTCGAGGAGGGGCCGCCGCTTGAGGGACCTGGCGCCATGGTCCACATCTCCATTGAAGCGTTGCTGATGGAAGGGGCGCGCCGGATTGACGAGTGGTCGCGCATAGCCGACCGCGTGCCGAGCCTTTCCGCGGTGCCCCAACTTGCGCCGCTCCAGGAGGAACACGCCTCGTGGCTCGACTTGCTGCCGAGCGAATGGGAAGTGCTCACCATGATTGACGGCGAGCGCGATCTGCGAGCGATTGCCGCATTTCTTGCGCGAAGTGAGTTCGACATCGCGAAAATCGTATATGGCCTGGCAAGCACAGGGGTTGTGGTCCTGAATGTTCCGCCGGCTGTTTTGCCGCGACTGGCTCGCGCCATCACGCCGCACACTGCGTCCGCTGCTGTGGCGCCGGGCGCCGGGGCCTCCCCGCCATCGCCCAGTGCAGCAACTCCCGCTCCAGTGGTTCCAGTGACTCCCGCGGTACTTGACGCGGGCGACGAACTCGAGAATGGATTCCGGAGCGTCCGCCGCGGCGACTTCGATGGCGCCGTTGCGGCATGGACGCGATTCCTTCGCACGCGACCGAACGATGAATGGTCCGAGCGCGTGCGCGGCGGAGTGGAAGCCGCGGACTCGCTTCGCACCCTCCTCGAGGCGCGCAAGGATGACTGACGATATCCGTGTCCTCAGCGAAGCGCTCGCGATCGACCCGGCGAGCACCGTGTTCGTGCAGCTGGGTGAGCTGCTGCGCCAGCGCGGCGACCTGGACCTGGCGTACCGGATAGCCGTGCGCGGGCTCGAACGCCATCAGCAGAGGGCGGATGCCCACGACCTCGTGGCCCGCATTGCAAGTGACCGCGGCGACCTGGAGCGCGCGAAGGCAGAGTGGGAGGCGGTGCTCATCCTCTCACCAGGGCACGCCGCCGCACATAAGGGACTTGGATTTCTCTGTTACCGCAATGGTGACCGGGAAACGGCCGGCAAGCATTTCGACCGGGCGCTCGCCGCCGACCCCTCCGATGCAACGCTCGCGACTGCACTGCGCACGGTGCGCGGTGAGCCCGGGACCGGACGGTCGGCGCGCGTCCCCACGCCACCCATCGGGGCACCGCACGCTGCGCCGCCGCACGCTGCGCCACCGCTGGCTGCGATCCGCCCTGCAGACCCGCGGACTCTCTTTGCCGATGTGCTCGGTGGCGCCGCCCGGACCGTGCTCCTGCTCGATGGCGACGGCTACGTCGTGGCTGGCGCGCATGCCGCAGATGGCAGCGAGGACCGGAGTGCGCTCATCGGGGCGCAGCTTTCCGGCGTCAGCGAGGAAGCGGACCGCGCGATGCGCCATCTCGGACTCGGGCGGTGGAGCCAGATCGTATTCGAGGCCGAATCAGCGAGCGTGGCGATGGCGCCAGCCCGCAGCGGCGTGGTCCTGGTGGCGGCGCCCCGCTCGGTGCCGCTCGGGCTGGTGCGGCGGATTCTCGAGCAGGCGCTCGAGCGCGCGCGGCGTTGGCTGGAACACGGCGCATGACGAGCCCATTCGCTACGCTGTTGTTCACCCTCGTCCGCCATCGGGGCGTCAAGGGATGCATGGTTGTGGATGAGCGCGACGGCGTGATTGTGGACGCCAACCTGCAGCTCGGCGTCGACGGCGCCGCGATGGCCGCGCTCGCCGCCTCCGTCTACCGGAAGGCGCGCCGCGCCGCGACGGCGGCGGGATTCGGCGAGATCGCTTTTTTCGAGCTCGATGCGGAGCACGGGCGGGTCTGCGCCGCGGGCCGCGGCGGACTCGTGGTAGTGCTCGTGGCGGAGAATCGCGTGAACCTGGGGCTCGTGCGCGTTGAGATGCTTCGCGCGCTGGAGGCATTCGCGTGAGGTTCTCCGTGGCCGCCGAGTGGGTGGAGCTGCCCCTCAAGCAGTTCGTGGACGAGGCGCGCGTGCAACTGGCCGTTCTTCTGTATCCCAGCGGGCAGGTGCTCGGACAGTTCGGCTTCGGCCGATCGGTGGACGTGATGACCGCCTGTGCGCTGTCAGCGGCCATCACCGCCTCATCGGCGGAGCTTGGCCGCATGGTGGACGGCACGCCATTCACGGACCTCCACTACGCGGGCCGCGACAAGCAGCTCTTCCTGGGGCAGGTCCCGATCGCCGACGGGGCGCTTGTGTTCCTCACCGTCTTCGATGACGAAAGCTCACTTGGCCTCGTGCAACTCTTCTTCAGGGAATTCTGCGCGGTCACCGCCAGCGTGGTTCCGTCGTCGAATGCCGAGACGCCCGCGCTCAGCGACGATTTTGAGCGCGAGCTGAACCACAACCTCGCAGTACTGTTCGGGAGACAATGATGCCCGCCTCCTTCGGCCCCTCGCCTTCCGGCTTCCTTCCGTGTCGCTAGTCAACTACGCCACCCGCGAGATCACATGCAAGATCGTCTATTACGGGCCGGGACGGTCCGGAAAGACGACGAATCTCCACTACATATACTCGCAGGTGCCCAGCAACCGGAAAGGGCAAATGGTCTCGCTCGCAACGCAGACCGACCGCACACTGTTCTTCGACTTTCTACCGATCGACCTCGGGGTGATCTCGGGCTTTTCGACACGGTTTCAGCTCTACACGGTGCCGGGACAGGTCTACTACCAGACCACGCGGAAGCTGGTGCTGCACGGCGCCGATGGTGTGGTATTCGTGGCGGACAGCCAGGCCCGCCAGCTCGACGAGAACATGGAGTCGCTGCAGGACCTCCATGCCAACCTCGCCGACCATGGCGTCGATGCACGGCGGCTGCCGTTCGTGATGCAGTACAACAAGCAGGACCTGCCGGCCGACCTGATACTCGGCGTTCCGGAACTGGAGGAACAGCTCAACTTCCGCGGCGTGCCATCGTTTGCCGCCGATGCACTGCACGGTCGCGGTGTGTTCGAGAGCCTGCGCGCGCTGTCGGAACAGGTGTTGCGCAAGCTGAGCAACCCCGGCGGGGGCCAGCGCTAGGGTGCGCCTGGACGCGCGGCTCCGATTCGAAAACCTCATCGTCGGCGCGGGCAACCGGCTGGCAGTGGCGGCCGCGCGCGCCGTAGCGGAGTCACCCGGCGCCGTGTACAACCCGCTTTTCGTGTATGGCGACACCGGCCTCGGCAAGACGCATCTGCTCTGCGCTGTCGGCCACCTGGTGCAAACCCTGCAACCAGGCGCAGATATCGAGTACGTGTCGCTCGACGAGTTCGTGGAGCAGCTCCACGCAGCCGTGTCGGCGGGACAGGTCGATGCATTCTCGCGGCGCCATGAGCGCGTCGACGTGCTCCTGATTGATGACCTGCAGTTCCTCACGGGGCGTCGCGAGACGCAGGCGGAGTTCCTGCGGATCTTCGAGCGTATGCAGGCCGGGAGCAAGCAGGTGATGCTCACGAGCGACCGGCCCCCGCAGGAGATCGCCGATGTGGACGAGCGCCTGCTCGGGCGCCTCTCCGGCGGGTTGATCGTGGACGTCTCCGCACCGGATTTCGAGACGCGCCTCGCGATTCTCCGCGCGATTCGCCAGGAACGCAGGCTCACCATCAGCAGCGTCGCGCTCGAAGAGCTCGCGGGCTTCGAGTTCGAGAACGTACGCGAGCTGCAGGGGGCGCTCAACCGGCTTGTCGCGCATTCGACGGGAAGTCATCCCGTGCAGCGAGCGAGGACCCCCGCTGCCGCAGCAGCGACGGACAACCCGTTTGACGATTTTCTCTCCGAGATCACGACCGTGGTGCAGCATCATGTGGAGTCGTGGCAAGCGCGCCTCAGGGAGGCCATCCAGTACTGGAACGGCGAGGGATACCGTACGGGTACCCTCGAGCGCGCCCTCGCGCGGAGCGAACCGCCTGATGTCGCCCAGCTGCTGGCGACATTCACCGCCGCGGTCGAGCAGCTGCGGGAACTGGAGCAGTCCGCAGTCCGCGAGGATCCCGCGCTGGGTGGAAACTCGGTGTTTCGCGATCCCGACCGTGCGGCTGAGGCGGAAGAACTCGTGGCCCGGGCGCTCGCCGGAGAGACGCCGCCCACAGGGCCCAGTCCTGCGTTCGCGCGCGATACGTACGAAGTCGGCACGTCGAACCAGCTTGCGGCGCATGCGGCCGATGCCGTCGTCGCCGAGCCCGGGACGAAGTACACTCCGCTGGTCATCTTCGGGCCGAGCGGTGTGGGCAAGACACATCTCCTGCACGCCATCGGCAATGCGCTGGCTGCGGCGGATGTCGCTGTCCCGCCGGTGGTCGCCGTCGTGCATGCGCAACAGTTCGTCGATGAGCTGGTCACCGCGATTCAGGCCAACACGCTCAACCGGTGGCGTGGGCGGTACCGCGCACTGGACGCGTTGCTCATCGACGACGTGCAGTTCCTCGCGGGGAAGGAGCGTACCGAAGAGGAGTTCTTCCTGCTCTTTAATTCTCTGGCCGCCGGCCGGAAGCAGATTGTCATCTCGTGCGATCGTCCACCGGGCGAGATCACCGGCCTCGAGGCGCGGCTGCGGTCGCGCCTCGAAGGAGGGCTCGCGGCGCCCATCCAGCCGCCTGACCGCGTCCTGCGAGAACGGCTTTACGCGCGATACCTCAAGGCGCTCGGGCGCGCCGTCGATGCCGCGCTGCTGGCGGTCCTCGCGGAGCCTGTTGTGCAAAGCGTGCGCGAGATCATCGGAGTGGTCAACCGCCTGGGCGCCCTGGCCGACGCGCGGGGCGTGGAACTCTCGCCCGCGCTTGCGCGGGCCGAGCTCGGCGCGGCCAGACCCACGCCCTTTCCCGGCGTCCGCAGTGTCCCGCGCACTGACGGCCGGCGCGACGCGGCATTTCTCGACCACGAGAAGGTCGTGTGGGAGTGGCCCGACGTGAGCGCGCGCGTGCTGGAGGAGTGGCGCTGATGGCCATCAAAGGCAGTCTCAAGGAGGCAAGCCTCCCTGATGTCCTGCAGCTCCTTTCGATGGGGAAGAAGACCGGCTGCCTCTCGGTGACGCACCGGAACAACTTCGGCTCGATCTATTTCGACAAGGGAAAGATCTGCTACGCCGGCATCGTGAATCGCCGCGACCGGCTGGGCGACATTCTGGTGAAGAGCGGAGCCATCACGGCAGAGCAACTGGAATCGGCCATCGCCGTGCAGGCCAAAGAGCGCGATCGGCGTCTCGGCGAGATACTCGTCGGACTCAACCTCATCTCGCGCGACGAGCTGCACCAGCAGATTCGCGTGCAGATCGAGGAGGCCGTGTTCTTCCTGTTCACCTGGACGCAGGGGTCGTTCAACTTCGAATCGGACATCCATCCGGAGGAGCAGGATTTCCTCGTCTCGATCAGTCCCGAGTCGCTCCTGCTCGAGGGCGCACAGCGGGTGGACGAGTGGAGCCTCATCGAAAAAAAGATACCGTCGTTCGACATCGTCTTCTCGATCGACCGCGTGCGGGCGGAAGGCTCGTCCGAGCAGCTCACCCGCGAGCAGCGCGTGCTGATACCGCTCATCGACGGCAAGCGTGACGTCGCCGCGCTCACGGAGGAGTCCGGCTTGGTGGAGTTCGACGTGGGCAAAGCCCTTTTTGGCCTGGTCACCGCCGGATTCCTGCACCGCGTCGGGAAGTCGCGCCCGCCCGATGTGATCGCCACGGAGTCGCAGGTGGAAGAGCACCGCAACCTGGGCGTCGCGTTTTACAGGACGGGTATGCTGGACGAAGCGGATCGTGAGTTTCGCCGGGTGTGCGACCTCCGGCCGGGCGACCAGCATGCGCGGTTCTTCCTGGGCCTCGTTCACCTGCGTCTCGGCCGCTGGGACGAGGCGGTGGGCGATTTCGAGCACGCGTCGCAGGCACGCCAGGCCGCGCCGGCCGTGTTTCACAACCTGGCCTTCGCGTACGAGCAGCTCGGCCAGCTGGCCAAGGCGAAGGACGCGCTGCGAGAGGCCATGGAGCGCGGCGGCGAGCGCGATGCCGGCGTGCACACGTCACTCGGGGTGCTGGCGTTGCGCGAGGGGGACCTTCCGGCCGCGAGCGCGAGTTTCCTCGCCGCGCGGCCGCTGTTCACCGCGCGCGGGCCGTCACCGGCGTGGTTCCACTATGCTGCGCTCAGCGCGGCGCTCGGCGGGCGTGTTGACGAAGCGATCCAGATCCTCTCGGACGGAACCAGGGAGCATCCGCACGCCGCGGTACTCCACAATAACCTTGCGGTCGCCCTCGAGCGGCAGCGGCGGTTTCCCGAGGCCCTCGTGGCACTGGAGCGCGGAGTAGCGGAGGACCCCACGGTTGCGCAGTTGCACAAGAACCTCGGTGATCATCACTACCGGCAGGGACGGCTCGAGGAGGCGTTCGACTCCTACCAGCGCGCGGTGAAATACAACGAGAAACTGGGCGCCGACGTCTGGCTCAGGCTGGGGAATATCCGGCTCAAGCGTAACGAGCGTGCGGAGGCGGTGACCTGCTGGGAACGCGCGCTCGCGCTCGACCCGGACAGCCAGGTAATTCGACAGAACCTCGAGACCGCCCGGGCAATGCCGTGAGTCACGATGCGCGGGACGTGGAGGAGTTTCTCGCACTCGCCGACAAGATCGCGCGTGAGCGGGGTTTTGGCGCGGCCTCGTACAAGAACGGCTGCATGCGGCGACGCATCGCCGTGCGCATGCGCGCCCGCGGCGCGCGCGATTTTCCGGAATACGGTCGCCTGCTCGACGTCGACCCCGCGGAGTACGAACGGCTGATCGACGCACTGACCATTAACGTCACCAAGCTCTTTCGCAACATCGATGTGTGGCGTGCGGTCGAGCGAACCGTCTTGCCAGCGCTCTGGCAGCAGCCCACCGCCGGTATCGCGTGCTGGGTGGCCGGGTGCGCCTCCGGAGAGGAGGCGTACACGCTGGCCGCGCTCTGGCACCGTTTCGTGATGGCTCGCGAGGCCACCGGGCCCCTCGATCGCGTCCGCATCATCGCGAGCGACATCGACCGGGCCTGCCTGGAAGCCGCTGAGCGCGGCGCCTACGCCGCGGCCGCGCTCGCTGAGACGCCGCCAGACCTGCGGGCGCGCTATTTCTCGCCCGATGCGCCATTCACCGCGGTACCGGAGTTACGCTCGCTCGTGCGCTTCGAGCGGCGCGACCTCCTGCTCGACCCGGCGCCGCCTGGAGGTCTGCAGCTCATCACGTGCCGCAATGTCATCATCTACTTCGACCGGGCCTCGCAGGAAGCGCTGATGCGGCGATTTCACGATGCCCTGGCGCCGGGAGGATTCCTGGTGCTCGGAAAAGTCGAGACGCTGCTCGGCCCGACGCGTGCCCTGTACGAAGTCGTGGACCAACGGCAGCGAATCTTTCGCCGGCAATGACCGTTCATCGCGTGCGCATCGGCCATCACGCCGTCGAACGGGGCGGCGGGCGGCTCGTCACCGTGGGACTCGGCTCGTGTGTCGCGATTGCAATTCACGATCCGCTGGCGCGAGTCGCCGGGCTCGCGCACGTGCTGCTGCCCGAGGCGGCTCACGGCGCCGTCGTCGCGAACCGGGCTCGCTATGCATCCACCGCGGTGCCCCTGCTGATCGAGGCGATGCGGGAACTCGGCGCCACGGGACCATTCGTGGCGAAGCTCGCCGGCGGGGCGCGGTTGTTCGGCCCGGTCCTCGCCACCGCCAGCGCGGTGGGTGCACGCAACATCGAGGCCTCACGCGAGGCGCTCGGAAAGGCGCGCGTCTCCGTGGTTGCCGAGGACGTCGGCGGCGAGAGTGGCCGCACCGTGTCGTTCGACGTGGCAAGCGGCGCCCTCACCGTGCGGTCTGTGAGGGGGGGCGAGCATGTGCTCTGACGGCACCGGGGCGACGCCGAAGACCGTGCTCGTCGTCGACGACAGCGCACTGATCCGGACGATGGTCACCGGTGTGGTGACGCGCCTCGCCGATTTCGCCGTGGCCGGCACGGCCCGCAACGGACGCGAGGCGCTCGAGCAGATATACGCGCTCGACCCGGACATCGTGACGCTCGACATCGACATGCCGGAACTCGATGGTATCGCCACCCTCGGCTACATCATGAGCGAGATGCCGCGGGCTGTCGTGATGCTCAGCGGCGCGGAGACGCGTGACGCAGTCGACCTCACCCTGCGCGCCCTCGAGCTCGGCGCCGTGGACTTCGTGCGAAAGCACGCGCTCACGGGAACCCGGCAGGTGCTCGGCGTGGCGCAGCGCCTCGAGGAGGCATTGCGCGCTGCGGCGATGGTCAACCTGGGCGGTGTGCCAATGTTGGTGCGCCACGCGCCGCGTGCGCCGCGCCGGGTCACCCCGCGCCTGCGCGGGGCGCAGGCCGTGGTCGCAATCGCGTGCTCCACGGGCGGCCCTCGTGCGCTGGCGGAAATCATTCCGATGCTCACGCGCGAGATCGACGCCGCCGTGCTCGTGGTGCAGCACATGCCGCGCGGCTTCACGCTCGGCCTGGCCGAACGGCTCAACCGCATATCCGCCCTCGAGGTCACCGAAGGGCGGCACGGCGAGGAGTTGCTGCCCAATCACGTATATATCGCGCCCGGCGGCTCGCACATGACCGTGGCGTCGGAGCCGGATCGCGCGCGGCTGGCGCTCGACGACACGCCGCCGCAATGGGGCGTGCGGCCGGCGGCCGATCCACTCTTTCGCTCGGTGGCGGGGAGCTTTGGAATCGCCGCGGTCGGCGTGGTACTGACGGGAATGGGACGCGACGGAAGTGCAGGGCTCGCCGCAATCCGGCAAGCGGGCGGAGGCGCCGTCGTGCAGGACCGGAGGACGGCCACCATCTACGGCATGCCGCAGTCCGCCCTGGAGACGGCCGGAGCGGATCGCATTGCTCCGCTCGGCCAAGTGGCGGAGTCCGTCGCCGAACTGCTCTCCCTTCGCCGCTCGCCGCGATGATAATGGATGGGGCGATGGTTCCGGGCCTGCAGGACGCGGCGCTGCCCTTGGTCGCGCGGCTCCATGTGGTGGTGCGCGTGGGTGAGGAGCGCTTTGCGTTTCCCGTAGCGGATGTGGAGGAAGCGCTCGATGCGCCGTCGGTTTCATGGGCGCCGGGTGCCACCGACGGTGTCGTCGGCCAGTTGCTTTGCCGCGAGCGCAACGTCAGTGCGTATGACGCCGGCTGGGTCCTGGGAGTGGCCCGCGACGGCCGCACGTCAGGGGCGCTGGTGCTCCGCCAGGGCCCCGCATGCGTAGCGCTGCTCGTGGACGACGTGGAGGACTTGACGATGGTCGAGCCACAATGGATACGACGCGTGCCGGTCAGCGCCGATATCGACGCAGTCCTCTCCGGAGTGTACCGCGCGCCGCGACGACAAGGCGGCCTGGTGGGCATCGTCCGCGTGGCGGGACTCGTCGCCCACGCCGTGCGGCGCGGTGGTGGGACCGCCGCCGGTCCGTCATGACCTCGGCCGCACGGGGTCCTGCCGAACGCACGCAACTCGTGACGTTCCGCGTGGGCGACGACCGTTTTGCCGCGGACATTTTTTCCGTCGAGCGTGTGTTGCGTTTCACCGCCTCGCGCCAGATTCCGAACGTCCCGGCCTGGCTCGAGGGCGTCATCGACTACGGCGGCCGCGTGGTCCCGGTCGTCGACCTGCGGGCGCGCTTCGAGCTGCCGGCGGCGGCATCGCGTGAGACCGCAAGGATTCTCATCGTCGTGGTGGCGGAGAACGACTGGATTGCCGTGATCGTCGACGGGGTGGACGACGTCACGACGGTCTCCGCAGACCAGTTGGAGCCGCCGCCGCCGATCTTCCGGGGCCTCGCCAAGCAGTACCTGCGGGCACTCGTTCGTCCGAGCAGGGAAGCCGAGTCCGTGATGGTGGTGCTCGATCTCACGCAATTGCTTGGAACGCGTGAGCGCATCGTGCTGGAGCAGGCGATGGCAGGCGAGCCGAGCCGTGTCTGATTTGCAACATCCGGACTTGAAAGAGCGCTTCGAGGACATCAACCGGCGCATCGATGACGGTCTTGATGACTCCGGTCGCGCGGCCGTGAAGGCGGAGATTGTCGCGCTCTTCCGTACCGTCGAGCAGCAACTCTCCGAACTGACGGTCCTCAAGGACGAGGTGAAGAAGCTCGCGGGCAAATGGAAGACGCATCACGCGCCGGCCACTCCGTCCCTGGCGCCGCCCTTCTCCGCCGACCGGCCGGTGACGCGGTCCGATCACCTCGGCGCATCGACGTTCATCGAGCAGGGCTGGAGTCAGCTCTCGCTGGGCGACTATGACGGCGCCGAGGCGTCGCTCACGACGGCGCTCGACCTCGTGCCGGGCGACCCGAATGCCCAGGCGCTGCTCGGATGGGCGCAGATGCTCAACGAGAAGCATGACGAGGCGCTCCTCAACTTCCAGCGGGTCCTGATTCGCGAGCCGCAGAACTCCCTCGCACGCATCAACGTGGGATACATCTGCCTCAAGAAGAAAATTTTCACCGAGGCGATCGAACACCTCTCCCGGACAATTCGCCTGGGCCAGGACAAACGGGCGGTGCTGTACGCCCACTTCTATCTGGGACTCGTCTACTTCGACCGGGAAATGTACGAGGACGCCGAGAACTTCTTCCTGAAGGCGCTGGCGCTCGGGCCGAATCTCGTGCAGGCATACTACGAACTTGGCCGGACCTACTGGTTCAGCGGGCAGCGGGATGAGGCGGCGTCTACATGGCAGCGGGGAGTCGCGGCAAACAAATTCAGCCCATGGGGAAAGCGCTGCGCCGAGATCCTGGCCTCCGTCGACGCAGGTGGTGCGCCCTCGCGGGCCTGATCGCGCTCGGCTCGAACCGCGGGCCTGCGTGGGGGCAGGAGCCACGTCTTCCCGGCGGCACCGTCCAGTTCGACTCGTCCCGCTTCACGATCGTCGCTGTCCCCGGCGATGCCCTGCTCGCGAAGTCGCTACTGGCCGCGTCGGTGGCGGGGGATACCTATCCGGGATTGCCGCGCCCGCGGTCACGAGTGATCGTGCTGATCGCGCCCGACGCGCGGCGGTTCCGGGAATGGATCGGTGCGTCGGCTCCGGAGTGGGGCGCGGCGATCGCGTTTCCGGAACAGCACGAAGTCGTGATGCAGGGAAGCCGTGCGGGCTCCTCGGCGGGCGAGCCGCGCATCACGCTGCGGCATGAGCTCGCCCACCTCGCCCTGCATGAGTTGCTCGATGGACTCGCGCCGCGCTGGTTTGATGAGGGATACGCCGCCTTTGCCGCCGGCGAATGGAGCCGCGACGACGTCCTCGCCACGAGCTTCGCGCTCATGTTGCGCGGCGTGCCGTCGCTCGACGCACTCGACGCGCTGTTTGCCGGCGGCGAATCGCGTGCACAAGAGGGATACGCGCTCGCGCACCGCGCGGTGGCCGGGATGGCGGCGCTCGACCGCCAGAGGGGGCTCACGCTGCTTTTCGAGTACTGGCGGGAGACGCGGTCGCTCGACGCGGCGCTGCGGCGCGCCTACGGCGTAACGCAGGCGGAGTTCGAGGCGCGATGGAAGAGTGCCACCAGGCGCCAGTACGGCGGGCTCGCCCTCCTCGCCGATCTGTCGCTCGCTGTTCTGATCCTTCTCGTGTTCGTAGGACCGCTCTGGGTCAGTCGTCGTCGTCGCGACCGGCTGCGGCTTGCAGCACTGCGCGCGGCCGACGACGCACAGGACGCACGGGACCGCGCGAGCGCACTCGCCGCGCTCCTCGGCGACGCGCGATCGCCGCCAGTTCCTCCAGGTCCTCCAGACGCGGCCCCGAGCGCCCCGCCGAATGACGATCTGATTAACTGATGGTGAAAGCCTCCAGATTCGCTTGACTCTCCAGAGCGGGTGGCCTAAACTCAACCGCCTATGGCAGATACGAAAGGCGCCCGCGCAACCGGGCCCGCACTCAAATGGGGGATCGCCACGGTGGTCCTGGCGGCGGGATACGCCGATCTGGTCCGGGGCGGTGAGACGATCGCGCCGATCCTGCTGGTTATCGGCTATGCCGTGCTCGTCCCACTGGCCATTCTTACATAGGATGCCCGAGGGCGAATAGCTCAGCTGGTTAGAGCACCTGCCTTACACGCAGGGTGTCGGGGGTTCGAGTCCCTCTTCGCCCATTTTTCTCGTCCATAGAATGTTGTAATGGTGGCTCTGCTTGAGAATGTTGTAATGGTGGCTCTGCTTGCCGTTCTTCGTGGGCTGGGGTACTAAACCTGCAGGCATCTCCATGCGGAGGATTCAACCGTGACGGCTCAGTACCAGGCTCGCAGGGCGGCAGCAATCGCAGTTGCGCTCTCCTGCGTCACCGTTACCGCCGCAGCGCAGGGACGCTCGAGTGGGGTCAACCCAAATGCTCCCAAGCTCATGGTGGGCATTTGCCGTAACCCGGACAAGAAGCTGGGCCCTGATGCGGCTGAGGCAATTCGCGACCGGATCGGCGGGGACGTATCCACGCGCGATTTGTACGTCTTTCCCAAACAGGACATCATCAATACGCTCGAATCGTCGGGCTATCCGCCCAATGAGGCGCTCTCGCCGGCTGATGCGAATGCGCTGGCGAAGATCATTCATGCGGATATGTACATCGAGTGCGGCGCGACCAAGACGGCCACGGGCCTTCAGCTCGACGCGACTCTGGTGCTGACGCGCGATATGAATCTCATTCAGCCGCTGGGTTCGTACGAGAACGCGAAGCTCGACGGCGCTGCGGCGGGGGTCGGCAAGGAGTTCAAGAACGCCTTCAGGGCATTCGAGCCCGAAAAGACCTGCCGGCTCCGCGATCGCGAAGGCAAGCCGGCGGAGGCGATGAAGGCCGCGCAGGATGGCATCGCGGCGTACTCAAAGTCGGTCTGGTTGCGTGTCTGCGAGATGAGCGTGGCGACCGGCCAGAAACGGCCCCCGGCCGAGATCATCAAGATCGCCGAGGAGATTCGCGCGATCGATCCGAAGAACCAGCTCGCGCTGAAGCAGTTATTCGCGCAGTACGACCTCAGCAAGAACACCGACAAGAAACTCGAAATACTGATGGAGCTCCAGAAGGCCGATCCGACCAATCCGAACCTGGCCCGGCAGATCGCCAATGAACTCGCCGCACTGGGCAAGTACGACCAGGCGAGGCAGGTGATCGAGCCAGCCGTCGCGGCAAATGCCAGCGACGTGGCCACGGTCCAGACGTATTTCAATATCCTGGGCGCGCTGAAAGACACGAAGATGATGGCGAAGGTGGGCGAGGACATGATCAAGATGGACACGACGCTCGCCAATGGTGACTTCTACGATCGCATGGTGAGCGCGTACGCGGCCGACAGCAACTATCAGAAGGCGTCGGAGTATGCCGCGCGCGCGACAGTAAAGTTTCCCACTGTCGCCGAAAACTGGGTCCGGCTGGGCCAGTTGCAGCGTCGCAACGGGCAGACGCAGCAGGCCATTGTGTCGCTCAAGCGCGCGCTGTCGATCGACCCGAAGATCAAGAATGCGCGGATGATCATCATCAATTCGTACGTGGACATGAACCAGTACGACAGTGCGTTCGTTGCCATGCATGAGGCGGTGAAGGCCGGCGAAGACGCGGACCAGATCGGGTTGGTCGCAAACGTGCTGGCGAATAGGACTTTGACGGCGGCCCAAAAGGTGGAACCGAAGGTTGCCGCGGAGTACCAGAAGGTCATTCCCTACGCGCTCTTCGCCGACAGCGTCGCAAAGGACCGGGCCGTGAAGAACAATGCCAAGTTTCTGATTGGCGTGAGTTCGTACTATGTCGGCACTCTTTCGTACAAGTCGGCGACAGAGAGCAGGAGCTGCGAGGGCGCGAAGGCAGTGAACGCCGCCGCGCTCGATGCGCAAATCAATCTTCCCATTGGCGGAGCGACCAACGCGGCGGTCGTGCAGCAGCTGATGCCGGCGACGATGCAGCTCCTGCAGGCGTCTGAGCAGGCGATGAAAGCCTTCTGCAAAGCAGACAACGGCAAGAAGCCAGGAAAGGGCAACTCCAAGTAGGTCGACCTTTCTTTGCACAGCCCGCCGGTCCTATCGGACCGGCGGGCTGTTGCATTCTGCAGCTCAGACGTGACTATTCGGCCGAACCTCACTTGGCCGCGGTGACGATCCTCCTGGCCCTCTCGATAATCGCACGCAGCGTGTCGATAGGCGGAGTACCGGTAAAGCGCAACCCGTTGATGATAACCGTCGGAGTCCCGCTGATTTGCAACCGCCTGCCAGCGAGAGTATCGCGCGCGAGCGCAGCGATGGGCCCTGACTGTCTGACGCACATTGCAAAACCGACGGTGTCCGGCACGTGAGCCTTAGCGGCGAACCAAGACCAGGGAGCGAGGCCGAGCGAGTCGCTATACAAAAAAAGAACGTTGTGCATCTCTTCGAACGCGCCTTGCGCGGAAGCGCACTCACTCGCGCGCGCCGCAGGGATCGCAAATCGATGAATGCTGAGCGGAAAATGTCGGTAAATGACGTGCGTTGCACTTGAGTCGCGCGCTCGAATGGAGTTGAGCTCCGTCGCCAACATCCGACATGCCGGACACTCGAAATCGGCGAACTCTACAACGGTTACTCTCGCGGCACTCGAACCCATTGAGTGTCCATCGGTTGCGTACTCGCGCCAATCCTTTTGCTCTCGAACCTCTAACCTTCGCGCAGAAACAGTATGCGGCCAAAACTCGCGTCTCGCGACGACAACAACGAGGACCAAAGCACAGCAGACGAGGACAGCCGTAATACCGTCAAGCCACACTTCCTTGGTTCTTGGCATAGTTTCCTCAAACCAGATTGTCAGTCATAGCGTGCGAACTATCTCGTTCTTCGATTGAGAGTCAAGGGTCAAAAAAACCAAGTCACAGTGTGGCACTCAACGTTTGTTGCGCCATTCTTGACCGGGTCACATGCCTCAGTACCGCCGGTCGCTTTCAGGCCGCCTCTACGGCTGAGTCGCCCGCCAGCGTCTGGCGTCTTGCTCACGGTTGAATAATCGACACTTCGGACGGTCGAAAATGCGACAGGTCTCGTCCACCGGCGCGGCCGTCGCCAAGAGCGGCAGAGCCCCGCCATTCGACTGATTCTAGGGCGTCCCTTCGACGGGTGCCCGTATGTACGGAGTGCGTGAGCGTATGCTGCTGCGCCTGTTGCAATATCCTCGGCAGGGGGTCGCTGCCGGCCTCCGGGCTGGTTACGGACGCTCCCTCGGCAAGGCGGTGTCACAGGAGTGATCGTCCGTCTCCGGGCGCGTACCGTTCCCGGAGACGGCGCGAAGAACAAAGGTGTGTCTGACTGCGCTTAACTAAGCTAGGATTGGAGGCAGGAGCACTGGTAGCCGCTGGAGTCCTCCGTGCACACGTAGCTGAAGTAGTCCGAGCAGAAGCTGGCGCATTGCCGCTGATGCTCCGCGCTACAGAACGGAGGGTCCATTGCAATCGCCGACTTCGCCGTGCCCATCATACCGAGGCCGATCACAACGATTGACAGAGCCCCGAGCCTCAGCCGCTTCTTAAACATGATTCCTCCTGCATAGCGTGGGGAAAGCTTCGAAAGGGTCATTACGGTACCGCAACGTTTGGCGGTCCTTTGCGCGAACGCCACCGAATTCAGAGTCGCATCCGCATTGCTCGTGCCGAATGCGCACGAATCGGGATGAAGTCGCGATTTCCGCGCGAGTTGCGAGATTGCCTATCTGATCAGATATGCCACCAATCGATCGGCAAACTGCTCCGGCTCCAGTGTCTGCATTGCACGCTTTGGGGGCGCGCCGACAATCCGGCTAAACTGAGCCTCGAGTGCGCGCACCCGAACCAAACCGATCCGAGCCGTGACGATCTCAAGAGTCGATTGCCCATGGCAGAACGCATCGTATATGCGTGCCATCTGCGCGCAGACGAGTAGCCGCGAGGCAGGCGCGATTCCTTCACGGCGCAACCACCTGTTGATGCTTGTGGCGTCCGCGCCCGCGCGACCTGCGAGGTCCGGGACACTGCGCGCCAAATCGTCCCAGCTGAAGATCCTCATCACCTCCAAGCCTAGCCCTTGGGGTAGTCGCAGCAGGCGACTCGCCAGGCGGTGGAAGACAAGTGCCGGCACGGACGCACGTTCTGCGGTGCGAAGAAACCGTTGAAGAAGCAGAGCCTCGGGGCCAACGTCAAAGAGGACTATCTCGCTCGCAACCGATGCTGCAACGGAAGCCGCAACGGAAACTGCAACGCAGTAGCAGCGCGGCGCGGCTGCGATAGGCGCATAGACGAGCACGGACATGCGAGACGCCGCAATCGAGCGTGCCAGCTGTTCGAAAACGTCTTGCCTGATGTCGGTTGGATCGAATACAAACAAACCGCCGCTACTTACCTTGAGCACCCGCTCTGCTTCATCGATGGCGACCGGCCTTAGCAGCAAGCCTGCAGGTACCCGCAATCGGAGGCGCGACCAAGTCCTTTGCGGAACGACAGCGATTGATTGCACGGATCTCGGACGTCGGCTTGCGGAGCGAGCAGCGGGCTGACCCCTGGGGGCCTGGAGGTTGGTGGACAGAAAAGACGCATTGAACGGTAGGACCACCCCGCTGCGGCAGCTAGACATTTTCAGGACACCCCGAAAATCTTGACAGTGTTGGTACGACCCCGTCGGCGGCCGTCGGGCATTAGCCAGTGACTTGCGCGGCGCTGCATCTCGACACACTTCGGCCTGCGTCTCGCGATACACCGAGGGATCCCACCGAGTCCGACATCGTGCTGCGCGAAGAAGGCGTGGTGCGCATCTGCGACATCTTCTTCTACTTTGACGTGCTGCTTTCGACTGACGCGTTTGTCCGGAA
>DASZZO010000308.1:0-4633 GCA_035544915.1 Gemmatimonadaceae bacterium
ACTTCTCATCTCGTCGCCCCGCAGGATCGGATCGACGGCAGGGTCGCGCCCCGCGGCGTAGTCCGCGAACGAGAACCGCGCGGGCACGTCGACCGGAATTATCTCGCTCAGGTCGGTGGACGCCAGTCCCTGGTGCCGAACGGTGGAGACGCGCAGGTGCAGCCCCGTCCTGGGATACTCGAACGTCATCGCATCGCCGAAGGCATTCCGCGCTGCACCCGGGGGTTCGCCGACAAGCGTTACCTGCGTGTAATCGAGGAACTCTCCCAGGGCGAGGATGGCGGCGCTGAAGGTGCGCCGTCCGACGAGGACGTACAGTTCGTTCCACGGCTGGTGGTTCTGTCGCGCAATGAACTCCTGGATCATCGCCCGGACCGCGCTCCCATCGCCACCGTAGTTGTAACGCAGATCGACGATCAGGCGTCGTGGTTTCAACTCATCGACCTCTCGCAATGCCCGCTGGATGAGCCCAGGAAAGGTCTCGGTCGACGTGTTATTGATGAAATTCAGCTGGATGTAGTACGCCTTCCACGCGGGTAAAGCGTACGTCATCTGCAGTCGTGGATTCATCAAATGGGGAGGCCGCGTCGTGTCAGCTACCCGAAACGCCGTCGCCGGGAGTTGTCTGAATGCGGCAACCCACTCGGCGGCCGAATCGATCGGCGGACCGAACATTTCGCGACGAGACGACCAGGTACCGAAGTTGGCGTCGTCAGGCGAAACGCCGGGACTGTTCGTCTTGCGAGGCACGAGTGTCCGTTCGACGACCGTACCGTCACGCAATTTGCACGTGACGCGCAACGAGCCGTCAGCGGCCGCGTAGCCCAGTCCCTTCATCAAGCTGGCGCTATGCACTGCATAGAGATTTTCCAATCGACCGAAGGCGTTATCGGCGCCCATGAGCGTTCGTGCGGCCGCAACGACTTCCGCTGCCGGATGCCCCGCGATGTTCAGGACCTCCGCTCCGGCCAGTTCGCCAACAGACCGGTGGGCCGTCGTGACAAAGAATCCGTCAGTGAACTCATACAGCCGAATCGGATACCAATCCGAGAATCGGGCATTGCCATTCGGCTCGAGTTGCGTATGCCCATCGCCGATGGACGCGACGAGCCGCATTGCGGCCGCGACGCGCTGTTCTTCGCTCAGCGATGGCAGCGCTTGCCGAAGCGCCTGGGCCGCGCGGAGAAACGTCACCCGGCCCGTGATCGTGAACGGATCCGGGTGTGTCGTCCGTATGTCTCTCACGATGGCATCGACGTCATGTCCCCAATCAGCAACGCTGGGCGGTTGGGCGGCTTGTGCTCCAATCGGCTTGCACAGCGACGAGGAAAGGACGGCGCAGACCGTGACGAGTTGCAGGGGTGTCATGCGATGGCGGGTAATGGGTTCTTTGCAGCGATCTGCGCCGCAGCCGGACGGGCATCGGAGATTGGACAAGGTCAAAGAGCGTGTAGTTTGGACCTCCCGCTCGCCGGGGTCAGGCGCTCACACGGAGTCCTAGATCAAACGCCGCGTTTTCAATCGAATGACGGTGTCTAAGCCGTGCCTGCTCACAGTCAGCTCCACCGCCTCGTGATCTCGCCGAAGGCGGCTTCGCAGCGCAGGCAATGCGGCGGCGGTCATGGCGTTCCCATCAATGAAGGTCACAATGTCTGCCACGGCCAATCCGGCTTCAGCGGCGGGCGTGCCTGGCTGTACGTTTGTGACAACGACACGCGCGAACGTCGAATCCGTCGCCAGCCGTACGCCGCTCATGTCTGTCTCGAAGGGCGCCCGGAGAGAATCATTCGGTTCGAGAATCATTCGCTCGCGACCGTAATCGAAGATGACCGTAAACCGCCGAAGGATATCGCCGCCGATGTCGCCGTCCCAAAAGGCGCCGGTTGAAAAGACTCCCGCGAAGTCCCCGTACAGGTGCGACACGGGCTCGCGAAGCACATAACTCCCGAACCGAAGGGTCTCCACGCGTCCGAGTTCAGCGCTCGCACTACCGCCCACGCCTCGCCCACCGGGCCCCATTACTGTGTGCCCGACTCGCGTTCGAAGGTGGTTCACGTCAACCAACGGCTTTGTCAGCGACAAGGCCAGGGATGAACCCACGTCGACGACAAACTTGCCATGGACGAGTCCGCCATCCGCCAAACCGATGTCCGCGTTGACCTGCGGTTGGTTGTGCTTGAGGCGAATGGGCACCGTCATACCGGGGCCGTCGTACTGAAACGTGTCTCGATTATAGAGGCGAAGCTCGCGACGCTCGTAGTCAATCGCGAGGACGAATCGAGCAATGAAATTGTATCCGAGCACTCCGGTTATCGGGCGGCCCTCGGCGGTCGAGATCGCGGTCAACGGGATCGCTGCGTTGATGGGAACGGCGACCCCTGCCTCGGGAACGACGACCGAATCCCCGTAAACCAAGGCGCCGTTGGCGGAGCCTGCCCCGGCGCCCTGTGCCTGAATCGGCGCGCCCAGGCCCACACCCAGTCTCCGGGCGGTCGCCAAGTCGAAGAGTGATGAGCCAGAACCGGTGTCGAGTATGAATTGAAGGGTGTCTGATCCGTGACACACCCGGACGAAGACGTGATTGTTGAGCACGGCGATGGGGATTCGCACCGGCATGGCAATCGCGGACGGGACAGGCCGCTGGCAGTCGAGACCGGTGGACCGCGCTGACCGCTGCTCGCTCGAAATCACCGTCGGTGCAACCGCGGCGACGCGCGCCGCATTCAAACCTGCTGTCCACAGTGCGATCGCGAGCGCGATGATTGGAAATGAGCGATTCAACATAGCTACCCGCGCGTCTTCAGAGGGACGGCCAGTGCACATCTAATGAACCCCCGTTTTGCGCCGGGAGGCGAGCCATCCGTCGCCGAACGGAACGCCGAGACCGCCGAATGGTCGGCGAAGCTCCCTCAGCTGCGGCGTATCGGATTGGCTGTTGGGGACCCGCAGGGCGCATTCGGGCCATCGCCCGACTGCTCGTCAGGTCGTAAGCCGTCGCGCGGGCGGCGGCCAATCCCTGAGCGAATTCACTCCGGACTTCGGCACGGTGACGAAGCTATCAGACGCGGAGCACAACGGCGCGATCGATGCGGCCATGTTCAGGATGCCGAAGCCTTAGCGGACCGTCTCGGCCCTCAGTGCCGCGCGTCGCGAAGGATGCCCAAAGATCTTGTGACGCCCAGCAGGGCATTCTCTTGCACAATCAACTCGCATTGCCCAGACTCGCCTACGATGCGCGGACCGGCGTTCACGACGTTTCCAAGCACCATCGAACAAGCGCTTGCCCTCCTGTCAGACGCATCCGGCAGACAAGGCCAGCCACTATTCGCTGCGCAGAGCGACGAGCGGATCCGCGTGACTGGCCCGTCGAGCCGGGAAGTAGGCCGCCGCGGCCGCAACCATCAGCAGGAGCGCGACACTCGCCGAAAGCATCGCGGGATCCTGCGCCTCGACCCCGACGAGAAATCGCGAGAGCCACCGGCCGAGCGCGAGAGCAATTCCAACGCCCGCGATCGCGCCGCCTGCCGCGGTACCAACTGTCGACAGAATCACGCGTTGTGTCGCTCGGCCCTGTTCCTCGCCGAGCGCCATGCGAATCCCGATCTCACGTGTCTGGCGACTCACCGCGTGGGCGACCACGCCGTAGATCCCGAGCGCCGAAAGCAGAAGCGCCAGCACGCCGAGCCCGCTGACCAGCGTCGCGCGAAACCGCTGCGGAGCGACAGCCGCGGCAAAGAGTTCGGCCATAGTGGATATCTCCGTGAGCGCCACCGTCGGGTCGATGTCCCGCAGCACGCGCTGTGCCTGCGTGATGACCTGCGGCGGCGGCGCCGATACCTTCAACAGCAGATATCGCACGCGCTGCGGAATCTGGGTCGACGGCGCATACAGTTCGGGTTGCGGCGGCTCAGTCACGTTACTCATTCGCATTGAGCCGACGACTCCGATGATCTCGCAGTCCTGATTGTTGAACCTGATGTGGTGCCCCACGGGATCTTCACCTCCATAATACCGCTTGGCCAGCGCCTCATTGATTACGACCACTCGGGGTGTGTCCCCGCCGTCGTTGAGCCCAAAGGTCCGGCCTGCGAGCACGGGCACTCCAAGGATCTTCCAGTAGCCGGGACTGACTGTGGACGTGCGAACCTGGGGATTGTTCACACCCTGATCTCCGCGCTCCTTGATCAGGAAAACGTCGCTCGAGCTATTCCCGTTATACGGAAGCTCCGATGTCGTTGCCACATCTACCACACCAGGCAGCGCGCGCAACGCGCGGTCAACCGCCGCGAAGTAGTTTTCGACCTCCCGCGCTGCTGGATAGCGTGCGCGCGATGCGTCAACCGCGAACGTCACAACGCCGGCGGTCTGGAAACCGGGGTCGGTGCCTGACAGTGCCTGAAATGTTCGCAACAGAAGCGCCGCGGAAAAGAGCAACGGCAGGGACAGGGCGACCTGCGACGCGATCAGAGCGCCGGCGATGCGGTGCTGTCCCCTTGCGCTCCCCGAGCGGTCCCCTCCACGCAGGTCGCGTGTGAGGTCGACGGCAATGGCACGTCGCGCGGCGGGGATTCCGGCGAGCACGCCCGCGAGGACGGTCGCGGCGGCCCCCACCACGAGCACCCCGACGTCAACG
>DASZZO010000309.1:0-1813 GCA_035544915.1 Gemmatimonadaceae bacterium
CGCGCCAGCGCGCGATGGATGCGCATGGCGGCCGTCGCGTTCTCAGTCATAGCGATTGCGGTTGGCGCCGCAGCGCGATGGCGAGCTCGTCCACGCGCGGCAACTCCTCAAGATGCCGGAGTGCGAACTGCTCGAGGAACATGGGCGTCGTGCCGTAGAGCATGGGCCGGCCGAGTCCTTCTCCGCGTCCGGCCACCTCGATCAGGCCTCGCTCCAGCAACGATTTGAGGATGGCGCCGACGTCTACGCCGCGGATCTCCGCGATGTCCGCGCGGCCGATCGGCTGGCGATAGGCGATGATGGCGAGCGTTTCCAGGGCGGCGCCCGAGAGCCGCTGCGGGCGGACCGCCATCTGCGCCCGTTCAATGGCCTCCGTGAACTCCGGCCTCGTCAGGATCTGCCACCCGCCGCCCTGCTCCACGAGCTCTACGCCATGCCCGTCGGCGTCGTAGTGGTCCTTAAGCTCCGCCAGAGCCATCTCGACGTCGCTGTCGGACAGGTCCGTGTCGAGCGCCGCGAGTTCCTCGGCCGCGATCGGCCGCGGGCTCGCGAAGAGCGCCGCCTCAAGCAGCTTCGCCAGCGAGTTCACGACGAATCTCGACGTCGGCAAAAGGTGACCGCTGCGCGAGCTTCACTTCGCTCCGGCGCGCCATCTCAAGGAGGGCCAGCAACGCCGAAAGCACTTCCCACGGCTCGGCATCAGCGCGCACGACATCGCGCCAGCGCGCCGCGGCGCGCAACGCGAGCACGGCGCGAATGATCCCGATCGCGCGGTCCACGTCGAGCGCGCGCGGCACGACATCGTGCATGGCCGGCTCGAATGCCGAGCGGAGCACGCGATCGACGGCCACGAGCAGCTCGGTGAGGGAGAGCGCGAGCGGCGCGGGCGGCGCGGTGAACGGCGGCGTGAAAGTGCGGGCGAAGCGGTTGCGGCGCTCCTCGCCGCGATGCTCGAGCACCCCAACCACCTCGCGCATCTGCTGGTACTCGAGCAGGCGCCTCACCAGTTCCGCGCGCGGATCCTCCCAGTCCTCGTCGCCCTCGTGCCGTGGCAACAATAGCTGGGCCTTGATGCGAATGAGGCGCGCAGCCATCTCGAGGTAATCGGCCGCGTCGTTCAGTGCGAGCGCGTGCATCCGCGCCAGAAACTGTTCGCATATCCGCGCGATCGGAATGTCGTAGATGTCGACTTTCTCGTCGCGGATGAGCGACAACAGCAGGTCGAGCGGCCCGCTGAACAGCGCCAGCTCAACAACGAAGCCGCGGTCGGCACCTGCCGGATCCTGAACGCTCAGATCGGCCACGGAGAGGCCAGGACGAACGGCGCCACCGCGCGCAGCGCGAGATCGCTCAGCGCGAACACCGGCGACATCCAGAGGTTGACCACAGGGCGAGCGAAAGAGAGGATCGCGATGAGAAGGATGATCCCGTAACGTCCGACCTGCTGATACCGCAATGCCCAGGACAGCGGCAGCAGGTGCGTCAGCACGTGCGATCCGTCCAGTGGGGGAATCGGAATCAGGTTGAACGCGGCGAGCACGAGATTGATGGTGACGCCATACACGAACATTCCCTGCAGAATCGCAAGGAACTGGCTGAGGGCTGGAACGGCGTGCCCCAGCACGCCCACCGGGACCACGAGCAGGGTAAAGAGCACCGCGAGGACGCAGTTCGCCGCAATGCCGGCCAGCGACACGATGATGTCGCCGCGCCTGACATTGCGGTACAGTCGCGGATTCACCGGCACCGGCTTGGCCCCTCCGAGGGCCATGTGATAGCCTGACCCAACGAAAGTGAGGATCGGGAGGAGGAC